>ONIK01000002.1 GCA_900317865.1 uncultured Methanobrevibacter sp.
CATAAATGAAGAGATACTTTGATATTTGCAGTCTATAACCATCGGCATTACATTGGAAGTCATGCCTATGAAGTTTTCGTTGAATCTATCCCTTCCATTTTCAACAATTGTAAATATAACCTTATTTCCATTTACGAATTGAGATAATGCATAAGAAAATATGCCTGTGAATAATACATTTTCACTGATTTCTGCATTACGTAAAAATGATTTGAATGCAACTTTATCAAATTTCAAATCATAGGATGAGTGGTTATATCCTTCAGCTGATGGTTGATCTTCTAGCAAAATGCCTACATCATCAAGGTCTGAAAGGAATGAGTGATAAAATTCTCTAGCTTCATCGAATTTTTCAGTATTTTTTATTTGATGTGTGAAAGCCGATGTCTTTAAAAAGGTATCATCGAAATCGATACTGCCTCCATCAAGAAGAATTAGAAGCTCATGTTTGAATATGCCTGCAGAAATAGCATCAAAAATGATGTGGTGAGCCATATAAAATAGGTAATATGATTCTTCAGATTCAACAATCATAAACTTTGACAGATAATTATATAAATCGAAACTTTCAGCAAAGAAATCAATGAGAATATCTTTATCAAGTTTGGATTTAACTAAAATTGGAGGTTTTTCTCCTTTAACCAAATATGGATAATCTCCCCCAAATATTTTTATAAGAGTTTTAAGCATTTTATAAAGGCCCTTTACATTCATTATTCCATAGTTCTTAACTATATTCATGATTTTTTTCATTCCAAATTTTTGGGCTGTTTTTATTAAATCCTTAAGCACATCCATCTTAGGTATATTATTATCATTTTCTTCATATCTCTCAATTAAATGCATGCTTAAAATCGGATGCATATCTAATATCACATCCAAGGAATCAAGTATTTTTTCAAGACCATATTTTTTAGAAATAGGAATATAAACCGGTATGTGGTAAGCATTTACTTTATTATAACCAATTACATCACCAAATACATTAATTTGTGCTGAATTCAATGGACATCCCTCTTCTAAAGAATAAATATCCAAATCAAAAGAAAATTCGGACATATTTTTTGCAATTGCTTCGGGAGTGCGGAAAGTAAAGATGTCTGCCATAGTAATATCATCAGATTCAATATAATTTAACAGCTTAATCGCAATTAATGAATCCCCGCCTAAACGAATAAAGTCATCATATATACTAATTCTGTCTAAATCAAATGCTTTTTCAAAGGCTTCAACGATTTCTTTTTCATTTTTATCTCTTGGAGCCACATATTCTGCAGATAAGCTATCTCTATCAACCTCAGGTAAAGCACGCTTATCTACTTTACCGTTAACATTTAATGGGATTGTATCTAATTTGATAACAAATGATGGAACCATGTATTCTGGTTTATATTTAGAAACATAATCGCAAATTGAATTTTTTAACTCCATTTCATCTAAATCATTGTTTACAACAACATATGCGACAATTTCATTATTTTCGTCGTGTTTTATTGTTTGTACAGTAATATCACTGACATAGTCTATTTCACGAATGGCTGATTCTATTTCAGATAGTTCTACACGGTTTCCTCTAATCTTAACCTGTGAATCATTTCTTCCAATAAAACCAATAGTTCCATCAGGTAGTAAATGTACAATATCTCCTGTTTTATACATTGTTTCATAACCTTGAATTTCCCCATCAAATGGATTATTGAAGAATGCTTTTCTGTTTGCTTCAGGATTGTTTAAATATCCTTTGCTTACTTGGTAACCTGAAATGTATAATTCTCCTACTGCACCGAAAGGAACTCTTCTTTGTTGTGAATCCAAAACATAGATTTTAGTATTCCAGTCAGGACCACCTACAGAGGACGCATCGATTTTATCTCTAACATTGATTGAAGTCATGGAAGAAGTCGCTTCTGTTGGACCATAGACGTCAATAAATTCATAATTTTCAGGTGGAGTTACAGCACCTAATTTTTCTCCTACTGCACATAAATTTTGGAGTGATGTATTATCAATGCTTTGGGTGAATAATTTTGAAACCTGGGTGGTGATAATGGTATGGGTTACTCCATGCTTGATGAAATATTCATTTAATTTTCTAATATTTAATTTAATGTCATTTGGAATCCAAATAACAGATCCTCCAGTTAAAAGAGCAACATAATGTTGCAGGGAAACATCAAAACCGACTGATGCAAAAACACCATAAACATTATCAGAAGTGAAATTGGAATTATGCTGATAGTATGAAACCATGTTGGCAATTGAATGTCTGCCCACCTGTACTGCCTTTGGATTTCCGGTAGTTCCTGAAGTAAATAAAATACATGCCACATCATTGTGAGTTGGATTATGATAAGTTAAGCTATTTAACTCCCCTACATTCTCAGATAATGATGAAACATTAATGACGGTTGGTTTTGAATCCAATTCTTTAATAAGTTCATCTACATGATTTTGGAAATGATTTGTAGTAATGATTGCTTTTGCCCCTGATTTTTCAACCATATATTTTATACGATTAATAGGATGGTTTTCATCAATTGGGACATAGGAAGCACCAACAGATAAAACAGCAAGATTAGATAGTAATATCCAATGATTACGTTCAACAAATACTGAAACTGTATCATTAACTCCAATATTATTTTCATTTAACAATTTTTGAATTTTATCTATTAGGAAAGCTGATTCAGCATAAGTATATGAAACATTATCCCCTAAAGCAAGCTTATTATTAGGATATTTGGATAAATTATCATTAAAAGCATCTAAAACATCATGATAATATAAATCGTGACTAGTATTATTAATCTCATCTAAAAGAACCAAATCTTCGTTAGAAATATAACTGATATCACTTAAATCGTCTGAATTCAACATACATTGCAAAATCAATTTATAAGATTCAACAAAATGATTAATAAAGTCTCTGGAGTATTTATCTGAATAAAGAATGCTTAAAATATACTCATTATCTCTTTGGATAATTATCGCAGTTAAATCAGCAATTACATCATCCATATCGCTTAACAGGTCATTATCATAAACATCCTCAAAATTACTGTTATCTTTAATCCATTCTGGAATAAATTGGAAAATAATATTTGAATTTATATCATACTTATTAGCCAATAACCTAAACGGATAATAATTATATCTCATAACACCATAAACTCTATCAAACATATGATTCATAAAAGAGTCTATATCTTGATTTTCACAATCTACCAATAAAGGTAATGTATTAACAAACATGCCTATAGAATTATAATTTGCGAATCTGTCACGACCGTTTTCAACAATATTGAATAATACCTTTTCACTGCCAACAAATTTGGATAATGTATAAGCAAAAGCACCACTAAACAAAAGATTCACACTAACATTATGCTTGTCTAAAAATGAATTTACTATGTCCTGGTCCAAATCTAAATCTATTAAAACAGAACCTGGGCCATCAGACAATACGCTGTCCAATAACTCACCAGCTTCTTCAACATCAACTAGCATGGACTCATAAAATTCATCAGCTTTAACAAAAGCACTGGTTTCAACAATTTGTTGACTAAAAGCAGAAACTTCTAAGAAGGAATCATCTAAATCAACAGCATTACCCTCAAGAATAGATTGTAAATCCTGTTTAAATATGGTATTAGACAATGCATCAAAAATAATATGGTGGAAAGCAGCAAATAAACTAAAACCATCATCATTTTTAACAATTAAGAATCTGCATAAACTGTCATATAAATCAAAAGGTTTAACTAAAAAATTATTAATAAAATCATCATCAATATCAGATTCAACAATAACTGAAGGTTTAGATTCTTTAATCAAATAAGGAACATTAAAATCATCACTAATGCACATGCCTAAAATAGGATGAACATCTAACATTATGTCCAAAGCATCTTTAATATCATTAATATTATATTTATCAGAAATATTCATATGCAATGGAATTAAATATGAATCTTTCTTATCATTTGCTATTATATCCAAATAAACATTCAATTGAGATTCATTTAGAGGGCATCCAGAATCCAAAGAATAAATATCTAAGTCAAACTTCATATCGGATTTATTTATGTTTTTTGCAATTGCATAAGGCGTATGCAGACTCAAAATATCCGCTACAGTAATATTGTACTCTTCAAGATATGACAATAAGCGTATTGCAGTTAATGAATCACCACCTAAACGGATGAAGTCATCATAAATACCAATATTTTCTTGGCCAAATACTTTTTGGAATGCTTCAACCACATCCCTTTCAGTTTTATTTGTTGGAGCAACATACTCTGCACTCAAACTATCGAAATCAACTTTGGGAAGAGCACGTTTATCCACTTTACCATTAACGTTTAAAGGAATTTCGTCTAATTTGATAACGAATGAAGGAACCATAAATTCGGGTTTATGCTCATTCACATAATCGTAAATCACATCTCTTAGGATATTATCCTCCATATCTGCAGATATGACCACATAGGCCACAAGCTCATTATTATTTCCATTTTTAATTGTTTGAACAGTAATGTCTTCAACAAAATCAATATTTCTTATAGTTGATTCTACTTCCGATAGTTCTACACGGTTTCCTCTGATTTTGACTTGACCATCCTGACGTCCAATGATTGCCAATGATCCGTCAGGTAGGAATCGTACCATGTCTCCGGTACGATAAATTACAGAGTATTCCTCCCCATCATCAAAAGGATTTTTCAGGAATGATTCCTTAGTTTCATCGTCACGATTCAAGTACCCTTCAGCTATTTGATAACCTGCAAGGTATAACTCACCAACAGCACCCAACGGTACACGGCGCTGATTATCATCCAAAACATAAGCTTTTGTATTATAATTTAATCTGCCTATTGAAGAGGAATCTATTTTTTTAGAATTGTTTATTGATGATACAAAGTTATTTGCTTCTGTAGGACCATATTCATCCACCAATTGATAGTTTGCAGGGCTTGGGAATTCACCTAATTTTTCACCACCAACAAAGAGATAATCCAAAGAGGTATCTTCAATTCTCTCCATAAACAACTTGCCTACTTGGGTGGTGATAATTGTATGAGTTACATTTTGCTTGATGAAATAATTATTCAATTCCCTCATATTATATCTAATATCTTCAGGAACAATGGATAAACAGGCCCCAGTATAAATGGCCTTAAATAGAGATTCACATCCCGCATCAAAACCAATGGATGGATATAAAGCATAAACATCATTGCTGCAGAGGCCATAAGTGTCAGCATAATATTCTGCCACATTAAGAATTGCCATTCTAGTTACTTTAACACCCTTAGGAACACCGGTACTACCGCTGGTATATAAAATGCCTGCAATATCCCCATAAACAACAGGTAAACTAGAAATGGAATCAATATTCTCTTTGAGAATATCAGAAATATTTAAAAGAACAACATTCTCATTATTCAAATCATCGATTAAAGCAATTGCACGTTTATAAGTGCTATCACTAACAATCACAACACAGGCATTTGTATCATTTAACATGAATTTAATACGTTCATCAGGTAATGTATCATCTAAAGGAACATAGACTCCACCCATAGACAAAATACCTAAAACAGAGAACATATAATATTCAGAGCGCTCAGTTAGGAATGGAACACAATCCTGAGAATCAACACCTAAACTCATTAGCTGTTTTGCAATCTTATCTCCAAGGTATGCTCCTTCTCCATAAGTGTATTCTCGATTATCCATTGATACAAGAGTACTGTCTGGACATTTGGCAAGATTGTCATTAAATGCATCTAAAATATCACAATAAATCAGATCATGTTCTGTATTATTATAATCATTCAGCAATCTGATATCTTCATTAGAAGCATAATTAATCTCATTTAACTTATTCGCATTAAGTATTCCATGCAAAATCAATTTATATGATTGTATGAAATGATTTATGAAATCGCCAGAGTATTTATCACAATATATTGCATTTAAATAATATTCACCGCCCTTTTTAAGAACTTCAAATGTTAAATCAGCATTTAAGTCATCCATATCTCCTAAAATACCTAATTTTTCATATACTTCACGTACATTATTATCGTCATTATCTATCCATTCCGGAATGAATTGGAATAGGATATTGGCGTCAATATCATGTTCATTAGCAAGTAATCTAAATGGGTAATAGTTGTAACTCTGGACTTCATAAACTAAAGAAGACATGTACTCAATAAATGATGAAATATCTCTGTTACTACAATCTACCAATATTGGAAGTGTATTTACATACATGCCTATGGCATCGTAATTATTAAACCTACTCCTTCCGTTATCTATAATGTTGAATAATGCTTTGTCATTTCCTGTGAATCGAGATAATGTATAAGCGAAAACACTAGTGAATAGCACATTTTCATTAATGTGGGGTTGGTTTAAGAATATGTTGCAGTCTAAATCCAAGTCGATTTGGGCTGAGCCATGTCTGTCTGCACCAATGCTATCTAATAAAACACCTGATTCATCACAATCAACAAGCATATTGTCATAAAATTCACGGGCTTTAATGAAAAGTTCAGATTCCTGATTATGTTGTGAAAATGCAGAAACCTTTAAGAATGAATCATCAACTTCAAGGGTTTGTCCATTAAGTATTGCCATCAAATTCTCTTTGAATATAGCACATGACCTTGCGTCACAAATGATATGGTGGAAGGCACAGTACAAATCATATGAGTCATCATTTTCAATGACCAAAAACCTGCACAGGCTGTCATGCAGATCAAATGATCGGGTTAAGAACTCTATAATAAAATCATCATCAACATCAGACTCGACAATAATTTGTGGTTTGGAATTTCTTATCAGATATGGAACATCATATTCATCACTAATGCGCATATTTAAGATAGGATGGACTTCAAACATTTTATTTAATGCATAGGTTATTTCATTTAAATCATAATCATTTGAAAATTCCATATATGTCGGAAGAAGATATGCATCTGTTTTCTCATTTACAACGATATCAAGATAAATATTCAATTGGGATTCATTTAGAGGACATCCGGAATCTATAGAATAAACATCCAAATCAAATTCAACATTATTTTCATTAATGTTATCTGCAATTGCTTGAGGAGTATTTAAACTTAAGATATCGCCTGCAGAAAGGTTGTAATCTTCAAGTATTGCCAATAATTTAACTGCTGTTAAGGAATCTCCTCCAAGTTCTGTGAAATCATCATAAATACCAATCTTTTCCTGATTAAACACTTCTTCAAATGCCTCAACAATATCTTTTTCTAACTTGTTTCTTGGCGCTACATATTCGTTGCGTAAAGTATCAACATTAATTGTAGGCAATAAACGTTTATTCACTTTACCATTTACATTTAAAGGAATTTTATCAATTGGAACAACGAATGAAGGAACCATGTACTCTGGTTTGCATTGACCCATATAATCTTTAATATATTCGACGATGTCTCCTTCAAAGTCAGGAACAACTACATATGCAACCAATTCGTTATTTGAACCGATTTTTATTGTTTGAACGGTTACATCATCAATATATTCAATGCATCTTATTGTTTGTTCGATTTCAGATAATTCAACACGGTTTCCTCTAATTTTAACCTGAGAATCTACTCTTCCTATAATAGCAATGCTTCCATCAGGTAAATATCTTCCCAAATCACCAGTTTTATACATTCTATTATAACCATTGATTTTGCCATCGAATGGATTTTGGAATAATGCCTTTTTGTTTTCATTAGGATTTTTAAAGTATCCTTTTGTTGTTTGATATCCAGATAAATATATTTCACCGACGGCACCTAATGGAACTCTTCGCAGTTCATTATCTAAAATATAAGCTTTAGTATTCCAGTTCAGCATACCAACTGATGAATCATCCAATTTTTTATCAACATCAATAGAAGTAATGTAATTAGCTTCAGTCGGACCATAAACATCATTAAAAGTATAGTTTTTTGGAGGAATTATGCTACCCAATTTTTCACCGGCAGTTTGCAAATACTTTAAAGAAGTCTCAGACACAGTATCAACGAATAATTTGGCTATTTGTGTTGTAATTAATGTATGTGTCACTCCATAATTGATGAAATAATCATTTAATTTAGAAATATTTAGTCTAATGTCATTTGGAACATATGTTAGTGATCCGCCAGTAAATACTGATGCAAACTGCTCTAAAGAAACATCAAAACCCACAGATGCAAAAATTCCCAAAACATCATCTGATTTAAATCCAGTGCTTTCAACATAATACTCTATAAGATTTAAAATACCTAAAGTTGTCATTTGAACCGCTTTAGGATTTCCTGTTGTTCCTGAAGTATAAAGAATACAAGCCACATCATTAACACCAGAATCAACATAATCCACATGATTTGATATTTTAACTTCGTCCAGTAAAGATGAAACATTAATAATATTTAAATTAAGATTTGATTCGTCATTAATTTTTTCGACACGTTTTTGGAATGTGTCCGTTACAATTATTGCTTTTGATTCTGATTGTCTTATCATGAACTCAATACGCTTATCTGGATGGTTTTCATCAATTGGAACATAAGTAATACCTTGGGATAAGCAGCATAATGCTGTTATAAGAATCCAATGGTTACGATCGACAAAAACCGTTACAATATCATTAGATACAACTTCATGTTGCTTTAATAATGAATTTAAGCCATTCACAATATGTGCAATTTGAGAATATGTATAATTCGCATCCTCACTTAGTGTTAAAATATTATCCGGATTCTCACTCAACTGTCTGTTGAAAGCATCCATGACACAATCATATTTCAAATCATGTTCAGTCTGATTAAAACTGTCTAAAAGATTCAAATCATCATTTTCAATGTAATTAATCTCTTCAAGTTTATAAACATTGAGCATTTCATGCAAAATTAACATGTATGTTTTAGTAAAAGTCTCAATAAAAGTGTTTGAGAATTTATCTGAGTATAAAATCCTGATTCCTAACTTTCCCTCATTAACATCGAAAATAAAGAATGTTAAATCACCTTCAGGGTCATGTTCTAACTCATTTACAGAATATCCATATTCATCTTTATCAAGTAAAGCGGAAAATAGATTGTGAGCATATTGGAATGAAACGTCAAATTTCAGGTCAAATTCATTAGCTAATAAACGGAAAGGATAGAGGTCATACTTCATTACAGTATTTACCAAACTGCTGGAATATTCCAAAAAGGAGTCAACAGTTTGATTTTTACAATCCATGATTATAGGCAATGTTTTTACAAACATTCCTACAGATTGTGAATGATTAATGTGGCCTCTACCGTCTTCAAGAATATTGAAAAGAACTTTGGAAGATCCTGTAAATCTGGACAATGTATATGCAAAAACACTAGAGAAAAATTGATTGCGAGTAATGGAATGGTCTTGTAAAAAACCAGTCAGTTCATTTCCATCAATATCAAAGGTATTTATATACTTAGATTCCGTGGCACTATCAGTACTATGTATTAATTCATGAACCTCATCTCTATCAGCCAACATATTGAACATGAAAGTTTTAGCTTCATCCATATAATCTGGAGAGAGATTTTCTTCAAATGAAATTTCTCTTAAAATTCCATCATCAACGAAATCAACATTTTTATCTTCTAATATGGAATATAGACTATTTAATAGAATGTTTGTGGAGGAACCGTCGAAAATCACATGATGAATATCTATGCATAAACTGGTTGAATCTTCTTCGACGATTATTAAAAATTTGGATAAACATTTTTCAAAATCAAAAGGCCTTACAAAAGATTGTATGTCATTTAAACTTCCCTCTTGGATTTCCGGTTTTGCATCAAAAATGCATGACGGCATTTCATCTTTTTTATTTATTATTCTTCCTTTTAAAATAGGATGCACATCAAACAATTTATTTAAAGTATTTCTAATTTGGTCGGCAGAATATTTTTCTTTGAATTCTATTATAAATGGATTGTTATATTTGGTTCCCATGTCTTGTGTAATTTCATCCAAATAAACATTTAATTGGGATTCTGATAATGAACATCTTTCATCAAATGTATATTTAATTTTAGTATCTGCGGAGTCTTTTAAATGGGATTTAATATAGTCACTAATATTATTTGGTGTTGAAAGTTCAATTATCTCCTGTGAGGAAATATTTACATAAAATTTTTCTCTTAATAAAATTTGTAAATTCATCGCAGATAAAGAATTTCCACCTAATTCAACAAAATTATCATTAACTAAAACTAAATCAGTATCTAAAACCTCTTTGAATGCATCAACAACACCAGCGAGCACCTCATCTTCAATATCTATTTCAGTGTTCACTTTAGACATCTTTTTTAATCTTATCTTATCGATTTTACCGTTCATGTTTAGTGGAATTTCCTCCAATTCCATGAAAAGAGATGGGATCATATAACTTGGCAAATCATCCATTAACTTCCCTTTAATGATGTCGATATCTATTTCATCATTAGTTGTGTAATATAATGCGAGAGTGTCATTTTCAGCATCCAAATAAACGTTTTCAATTTGAGGAATATTATTAATAATATTTAGAATTTCCCCAGATTCAATACGGAATCCTCTAACGGATAATTGGTCATCTTCACGACCAATGATTTCAATATCCCCATCAAAATTATAAAAACCGATATCTCCGGTACGATACATTATTTTATTATTTTCACTATCGGAATAAGGATTATCTACAAAAACTTCTTGTGTTAATTCTGGATTGTTATAATATCCTGGACTTATATATTTGCTTGAAACACAAATTTCGCCCGGAACACCAATAGGCATTTGATTGGAATCTTCATCTAAAATATAGACATTCGTGTTTGTAATAGGTCTACCAATAGATAGATTCTCATCGTAAATATCTTTAAAATCATAAACTTTGGTAACTCCAAATATAATTTCAGTTGTACCGTAGAAATTAATTAGTTGGGTGTTTCTTTCCTTTTTGCTTAATTCTTTTAATTTTGCTCCAGCTAAAACGAGATAATCTAATTTAATATCATCGCTTTCTAAAACGGGAATCGCGATTGTTGGGGGTAAAAATAAACTGTTCATAGGTTTTTCTTTAAGTATTTTAATCAATGAAAAAATGTCTTTTTGTTCATTTTCATTAAATATTCTGCATCCTCCACCGAATGCGAATGCTGGATAAATTACATAAGATGCAATAAAACTAAAACTTAAATAGCATCCAATAAGGTCACCATAGGAAAAATAAAAAATGTTTTTGAAAGCTATAATTAATCCGCTTATCTGACGATTAGTAATCATTACACCTTTGGGAAGGCCTGTCGTACCTGATGTAAACATGATGGAAAATAAATCCTCAGCGGTAGCTTTTATATCAATATCAACATCATCACTTGAATTTAAATCTTCAATACAAATTATATCAACATTTAAATTTAATTTACTTGCAATATCTTTTGTTGTAACAATACATTCTGCTTCAGAAATATCTAACATGTGCTTAATACGTTTAACAGGATATATGAGATCTATTGGAATGAATGCTGCTCCAAGTTTATTTAAAGCCAAGACCAATTCTGGAAAATGATAAGTACGTGGTAACATCAAGGCAACATGGCTACCCTGAGAAATATTATAATTTTCAAATAAGTCATTTGCAATAGAGTTACTGGATTTTTCCAGTTCTCCATAACTGACTTGATTAACACCATCATCAATAGCGATAGCATTGGGATTTTCAAGTGCATGCTGACGAAAAGATTCTGAAATAGTAATATCTTCATTAACTTCAGCATATTCTCCTTTACAGAAATTAGAAAGCAACTTTTCTTCATTATCTGAAAGAATATTCATATTATTTAAAAGATTATCTGGAAACTTAACAAGGTTATTGATCATGGATTTGATATTGTCTGCCATGTGCTGAATGTAAATATCTGAGAATAAATCTGCATTATAAACAATCTCTAAATAATTATCATAAATATTCAAAGTCAAAGCGGAATCTTCACCATTGTAAATGCATATGTTTTCATTTAAGTTGGAAAAATCATATATGGAATAGTAAGACAAATCTTCATCCATATAATTCTCTATGCTTACCTTGGTATGGCGGACTGCCTCCTCATAAATAGAATTCAATTGATGTAAATAGTCAGCAAATGGGAGTGTGCTGGTTAAATCCATTTTTAAAATGGTTTTTAAATCAGATATTTTTGAAGGGGTGCTGGTTTTCAGCAAACAGCCTTTTTGTCTATTTATACGAGATATATACAGTGAAAAAGCGCTGGCATAAAAATTAAATATTGAACAATCCTGATTTTTAATAAAATATAAAACAGATTCTTTATCAATTTCAATTTTACAGCGTTTATATTTATTTGATTTTAGATTATGGAATTTTACATAATCACTTGCATTTAATTTAATATTTTTCCAATAATTTAAATCATTGTCATAATCAGAAGAATCCAAGTAATTTTTTACATCCTTATAATAAAAACTTAAATAATTTTCGATAGGAGCACTGTTTATATTATTGATTATTTCATAAAAATCATTTATTGATGAGTAACTGAATATTAATGGGTGAATTATTGCTAAAATTGTCGATTTGTCAATATTTTTTAAAACAAGAAACTTATATAAAAAAATATTAGAGGTATTTTCAAATTTGAAATTAAAAAATGAATTTGTAATTTTTTCAATTTCTTCAGGTTTTAAATCAGAAACATCCTCAATTTGATAATTTACATCAGTATCAATAAAAAATACATTTGAATCATCATCAAATTGGTAATTCAATAAATTTTTGGCATTATTAAAAATATCTTTTATTGAGTAATCGTTTATTAAATCAAATTTAAATTTAATTGTGCAATAATTCAAGAAAAAATCTCCTATTTAATATATTAATAAATATATAATATATAATATTTATCACTTTTTTTAAAATATATTATTGTTCTGATTTAAAATAATTTTTGGAAGTAAATTATGTAATTCAAATATTTAATATATGATAACAATAGAAATATATTATAAGAAATTTAATGAATATGATTATTGATATTTCAAAATCTAAACAAATGTATAAATTTGAAAATTATATTTTAAAAGCACGGGACAATGGAAATTTCACAATTGATGAATAAAAATATGAAACTATTCCAAAAACAGTCTGTTTTTTTTGGAATTTAATATTTTTAACATTTTAGCATTAATTTAATGAGAATCCAAAAATGTCAATGTTTAGTGGTGAGCAAATGCTAGCGAAAAAAATGATAAGAGACATATGCAAACACAAAACTCAATTCATATCTATTTTTTTAATGGCATTTTTAGGAGTTTTTCTTTTTACCGGTATCAGCAGCGAATACATGGGTTATGAAGCTGATATAAATGATTATTATGAAGAAACCAACCTTGCTGATGGTTGGATTTATTCACCTTTTCTGAATGATTTGTTTCTATATCAAGTTGATGTTTTGGGTCCAACTACACAAATGGAAAGGCAATTGGTTGTTGATTCGGTAGCGGACTTTGAAAATGAGCCCGAAATTACGCTGCACTTTGTTGAAAACAATACCATATCAAAATTTTATTTATTGGAAGGCGAACCATTAGATATTAATGACAGTAATGGTGTATGGCTTGATAAAAACTTTGCTGATGCCAAAGGATTGAAAATTGGAGACCATATAAGCTTTGAAAGTCATGGAAAAAAAATTGATAAGGAAATTAAAGGATTAGGATGTTCGCCGGAATATGTTTATCAGTCATCATCTTATTCAGTAATTCCTGATCACAACAAAATAGGATATGCTTATATGTCTTATAAAGCATTTCCTGATAATAATATTTCATATAATGTTTTAAATGTTAAATTTGATGGTTCTCCAGCTACATTTTCTAAATTGTTAGATTTTCGTTTAAATGGTTATTATAGTACATTTGTTCAACAGTCAGATCATCCAAGTGTTCATCAGTTTTCAGAATCTATTGCCAATCATAAAATGATGGCTAGTATTTTCCCTGTTGTATTCATCATTGTTACTCTCTTAATCCTTTTGACGACAATGACTCGGGTTATCATGCATCAAAGAACACAAATTGGTATATTGAAAGCTAATGGATTTAAAAACAGTACAATAATTCTGCATTATATATCCTATGGGTTCTGGATAGTTTTATTAGGTTCCATTTTAGGTTTGTTTTTAGGGCCAAGGATGATACCTCAATTATTTTATCCTTCAATGTCCGAATCATTTGTACTGCCTTCATTTGGTCCTGGTTGGGATATGTCATTTATAATTTTAATAATTTTTATGAGCATATTTTCAATTGCAGTTTCATATTATTCAGTTTCAAAAATTTCAAATGAAAAACCTTCAGAGTCTATTAGGCCTAAAGCACCTAAGGTATCAACTTCAGGATTCCTTGAGAGATTAAATATTTGGAAAAGATTATCATTCAATTTCCGCTGGAATTATAGGGATGCTAAAAGAAATAAAGTGAGAAGCCTAATGACCATTATTGGAGTTATGGGTTGTTCTGCACTTTTAATTGGTGCATTTGGATTATACGATGGGATGAACGATGTAAAATCATGGGAATATGGTCAAATTAATCATTATGAATCTAAATTAATTGTCGATGACAACACATCAGTATCACAAATTGATGCAGCTGTCAGTGATGTTAATGGAGATAAAATAATGCAAGAAAGCATTGAAATTGAATCTGGCGAAACGAAAAAATTAGGATCGCTTCTGGTTTTAAATGGTACGGATTTAATAACGCCAACGGATATTAATAAGAATAAAATAGAAATCGGAAATGATGAAGTTTCAATTTCGCAAAAAATGGCAGAAACATTAAATGTAAGTATTGGTGATACCGTTAAATGGCACATTATGGGATCAGACAAATGGATTGATACAAGAATTGACGGAATCCATGTAGACCCAATATTACAAGGTTTTATCATGTCTCCAAATAAATTGAGTGAGTTGGGTTTGAATTACACTCCAAATAGTGTCATAACTTCAGAACATGTTGATAAAATATATGATGGTTTTAAATCAACCACTACTCTTGAGAATATTGAAAGTGATTGGGACAAAATGACCGAAACCGTATGGCTAATCATTTATGTATTATCATTATTTGCTTCTATTTTAGCAGTCATCGTTTTGTATAATTTAGGATTACTCTCATTTACAGAAATTGAAAGAGAAATTGCAACGCTTAAAGTATTAGGATTTAAAACCAGGGAATTAAGAAGATTGCTATTAACACAAAACCTAATTTTTACAGCCATCGGATTTATATTAGGTGTCCCTTTAGGAATGTATCTGCTAAATATAATGTGGGCATCTTCTGATACTTCATTTTATATAATCCCTTCATTATCTATTACAAATCTATTAATATCCGGGGCAATTACATTTTTCATATCAATATGTGTAAACTTATTGTTTTCAAATAAAATCAAGAATCTGGACATGGTCGAATCACTAAAATCCGGCGAATAAACTTCACTTTCTTCATTAGTAGCTATTAAAAATAGTTTTTCGATGAAATATTATTTGTAAATTAGACTCTCTTTAAATTCTAAGTCTATTTCTCAAAAGTTTCATTAAATTGAAGATTGTTTTAAAATATTTTTAAAAAGAGAGTAGTTGGTGTTTATTGGTTGAGGAGATAATAAACACCATGACTTTTTTTGGAAAATTTTGGCAGAATTTTTTCCGTTTTTTTGAATTAGAAAATTGTGAGAAACTAATTCAAATAATTTAATTTTGGAGATTGTATTATTATTGACTAATAATGTTTTAAGCAATGTGTTTAGAAACTTTCACATCACTATTTAATAATGTTGTAAGAAGTAGTATATAAATGTTTCGTTATTTTTTAGGTTTACCTAAATATTTTGGAAGAATTTCGTTGAAAAAATAACTATTGTTATAAATAATTGGGCTTACATCATATTTAAATATAACGATAGATATAAAATCAATTAATGTTTGATGAAGATTTTTTAAAACATTATTTAATTAATGAGGGTATTTCAAAAGTCGGATATACTAAAGTTAGTGTTGATGATTTCTCCAATTTGAACTATGGGATTTCACTAGTTCTGAAATTACCAAAAGAAGCTATTGAAGCTTTGCTTAACGATGAATTTAAGGAATATTGGAAAATATTTCACAAACAGATCGATAAATTAACCGAAATTGCATTGAATACTGAAAAATTAATTAAGGATAATGGGTATGATGCATTTGCATTGACAATGCAGAGAAATGAATGTGATATGGAAAAGTTACTTTCAAAACTGCCCTATAAAACTCTTGCAACATCATCTGGTTTGGGATGGGTTGGAAGATCTGCTCTTTTTGTCTGTGAAGAGTATGGTTCTGCAGTTGCACTTTCAGGTATTTTGACAGATATGCCTTTAAAAATAGCTGAGCCCATAACAGATTCCTATTGCGATGACTGTGAGGAATGTCAAAAAGCATGTCCTGTTGATGCAATTAATCCTACAAAATGGAATTCAAGACTTAACCGCAGTGATATAATTGATATTGATGTCTGCAGTCAATATGTAATTGACCAATTTAAAGCAGGTTTGGGCTGCAGCAAGTGTTTATGTAATTGCAGATTAACGCAGGAATACTATAATAAATAATTTTTCCGAATAATTGTTTTTTGTTTCTTTTTTTAAATTTTGATTTGATTCTATTTGGAATCACAATTTTTTTACTAATAATTTAAACACAACTTATATATATGAGAGTTTACAAATATGTTAAACACAAGATGTATACGGAGGCAATATCATGAATAGTGAAAAAGTTGATGTAATATTTTTACTTGACAGAAGCGGTTCAATGCACGGTTCAGTAAATGATACGATAGGAGGTTTTAATGCATATCTTGAAGAACAAAAGGCAAATGAATTCGATACCAAAGTAACAACAATTCTTTTTGACCATGGATATGAAGTTCTCTACAAAAGAAAAGATATTGATGAAGTTAAACCACTAACCCATAATGAATATTTTGTAAGAGGATCAACTGCGCTTCTTGATGCGATTGGAAGAACAATAACAACAATGGAAAGAGAAATCGATAATCCTGTATTATTTGTAATAACAACTGACGGATATGAGAATTCATCAAGGGAGTATAGTAAAAATCAAATTAAAAACATGATAGGTAATCTCAACTGGGAATTCATATATCTTGGTGCTGACATAGACTCTTTTGGAGAAGCGGCTCATTTGGGAATTAGAAGAGATCGTGTTGCTAATTATGAAAAGTCTTCAGAAGGAATTAGGAAGATGTATACTTCAATTAGCTGTGCAACAGATTCTATGCATATGGATAAATCTTTATCTGCAGAATGGAAAAAATCTCTCGAAGAATGAAATATTTTTTCATCACCTTTTTTTTTAACTTTTTTTTAAATTAATATTTCTCAAAAATATTAAATATTATTGAAAATAATATTATTACTATCTAATTCATTTTTTTTATGGTGGAAAAATGGCTGATAAAAAATTATTAAATGATTACACTAAAGAAGAAGTAGCTGAATTTTCTGCATTAGAAAAGGAAGCATATGAAAAAGCAAAACAATTAAATAAAGAGTTTATTCATATTGAAAGTCTTTTGGGAGAGTTAACTGAACACTGGAAGGAATATTTTATTTTCCTGGAAGACCAAAAAATTTCAAAAATATGTGAGTTTTATGGAGATAAAACTGCTCCATTTGATGATGAATTACGTGAAGTAATTGCAGCTAACCTTAAAAGTTCATTAAATAGTGTTCACAAAGCTGTAAATTACAATACTAAAAAAATTGATGTAGGAAGAATAATTGATAGATAAGTGTTATATTAACACTTAACTATTTCTTATTATTTTATACCAGAAAAACCTTTCACCAGCATAATTGCTTATTAAAATAGAACTTATTGTGGTTAAAACATATATTATTATAACATCAATAGGTGTTACAGCCATAAAAAAGCAAAATCCAATAATTTCAACCAGATAAAATACTAGCGGGTTATGGAAATTGAGATATGTGAAGATGCCTAAAACGATTGGTGTAAATACAATAGCTAAAATGAATCCGCAAACGTATGCAAAAGGATAGATATTTCCAACATTTAAATTGAATATGAAAATAAATAAAAACATTTCAACGGCAGTCATAACAAATCCGAAAACACCTCCTGCAATAGCCTGTGATATGGTATGTTTTTTCAATATCACTCTAGACCAAATTAAAACTGGATATAACAGGCCGAATAATGCACCAATAGGACCTAGAAGAATAATTAAAGCACAAACAGGTCCACTTAAACTTGTTGTATGAATACTGATTTTCCAATGTGTTGTAATCAGCATAACAATAAGTGAATTGATTGTATAACACAAGAATATGAATGTTAAAAAGTCATTCAATCCTAAAAATCTGCAGATTAAAAAACCAATAAAGTATGAAATGGCTCCTACAATTAAAGGAATTTGACGGTCTTCTCGTTTTGATATGTCGTTGTCGTTATTTGTTTTTTTAGCCCAGGATAATATGATTGCACTGGGTAAAATTGATGCGAAAATTATAGATATTAATTCTAAAACAGGAAACTCCCACAGATTATTAATTGATAATGTTAAACAAATTATTAAGAATAATGGTATACATATAATAGGAGGATTTGTTATTGTTGAAATTGTTTTAGCAAATCTTAATTTTGATTTCATATTGTATAATATTATCATTACTTTATATTAAGTTTGATGCTAAACTTTTTATAAAAATAATTTATTAATTAATATTATGGCTGATATAAATTATATTTTTGAAGGAAGTGGAGAAAAAACAATTGTTTTTATACATGGATTAAGCGATAGTCTTGACTATTGGAGAAGATTATCATTAATGTTAAGTGATGAATATAAAGTATTAATATATGATCTTAGAGGTCATGGTGAGTCCGATTTGGGGAATGAAGAATTTTCAATGGATTTACTTTCAGATGATTTATACAACTTATTTTTAAAATTGAATATTAAAAAAGCAAGTTTAATAGGCCTGTCTTTAGGTGGAAATATAGCATTGACCTTTACTTTAAAACATCCTGAATTAGTGGAAAAACTGGTTTTAATGTCTACTTTCAGTGAAAGTGATGACAATTTAGAATCCAAATTTAAAGAGTTTAAAAATGCTATAAATATTTCTTATGAAACCTTTTTTGATGCAATTGTCAAATATGTTATCCCTCATGATGTTTATGATGAAAATAGGGAAGTTTTAGAAATTGCTAAAAAGATGAAAGCCGAAACAGCCAACATTAAAGCAATTAAAAATGCAATTGATATTGGTGCTGAATTTAATGTTACAGGTCAATTATCAAAAATAGACAATGAAACATTAATATTATATGGCCGTGATGATGAAATCATCTCTTTAAACTTGACCAATATATTGAAAGATAATATTCGGAATTCAAAGTTAGTTATTTTAGATAATACCAAACATGATTTATTGATTGGAGATAATATTTTTGAAATTTTAAAATTAATCAGGCAGTTAATATGAAAGTATCTGTTATTCTATGTGTTTATAATGAAGAAAAATTTGTTAAAAAAGCTATTGACAGTATTTTATATCAGACTTTGGATGATTTTGAATTCATCATAGTTAATGATGGATCAACAGACAATACTTTGGATATTATCAAATCCTATGATGATAAACGTATTAAATTGATTAATCAGGATAATATTGGGCTTGGTGCTTCAAGAAATAAAGCTATGGCGGAAGCCTCTGGAGAATATGTTGTATTCCTTGATGGAGATGACTGGTTTAGTGAGGATGCATTGGAAATTGCATATGGTGAAGCCAAATCTAGAGATACAGATATTTCAATGTTTAAGATAAAATATTATGATGATGAAACAGGCAGTATTTCCGGAAATGACTGGTTTGATTTAAATTCATTTGATGAATCATTTGATAATAGGGTGTTTTCTCCAATTGAGTGTAAAGATTTTTTGTTTGATTTATCGGTGAATGCATGTCAAAAAATATATAAAAATACATTTCTAAAGGAATCTGATGTTAAATTTGTAGAGGGAATATACTTTGAGGATATGCCATTTTTCTTTGAAATTTTTTTAAAGGCCCGAAAAATATCTATTATCAGAAAACATCTTTACTATCACAGAAAACATGCTAATTCAATCACAGATATTATAGATTGCAATTATTTGGATACGGTTCCTGCAGGTCAGGAGTTAATGAAACGCTTCATTGACAATGGTTTTTATGAGGATTATAAATATGATTTAATTGCATATAAAATCAACGGACCTAAATTTGCTTTGTCTGAAATTGTAGATAAATGTAAAAAACCATTGTTTGATTTGATTCATGATGATTATTTGGAAATTAGAGATTCTATATACTATGATGATTTTTTAAATGAATTGGGGCCTGTTAAAAGAAAATTTTTCTTGGACGTCATAAAATCCAATACGTATGATGAATTTGAAATGTTAAAATATTAATTTTATGCACTATTAAAATTAAGTTAATATATTTTCTATCTTTTTTTTATCGAGGCTACTTTTCATTTAATTAATTTCTATTTTAAATTATTATTTTTTTAGATACTAAATCTACATTATCAAATTAATATTGTGTTTTTCATTGTGTTAGAGTCAATTATCATTAAAGTAGCAGTTTAATTTACAAAAATATTTTAAATGATTTTGTACAATATTAATTTAGAGATATTTGAGATAAAAAATTACAAGTACTTATTAAATGATTTGTAGTTAAATAACAATATTTGGTTCAAGATGAGGTTTGATATTAGATGGCTGAAGAAAATAATAATATTGAGTTGATTAGAGGAGATCCAAAAAAAGCTATTATTAAATTAAGTATTCCTATGATGGCATCAATGCTTCTAACCATGATATATAATATTGCAGACAGTATTTGGGTTGCGGGTTTAGGTGCGGATGCTCTTGCAGCAGTTGGATTTATCTCTCCATTATTCGCTGTTTTAGTTGGTTTGGGTGGAGGTATCGGTGCTGGTGCTAACTCCTTAATTGCACGTTATATTGGAGCAAAAGATGAAAAACAGGCAAATAACTCTGCTTTGCATGCAATTCTTTTATGTATAATTATATCCGCTTTTTTTACTGTGCTGATGCTTTTAATAATGCCGCAATTATTAATTGCTATGGGTGCAGGTCCTACTTTAAAATATTCTCTTGATTATGGTTATATTATATTTGGATTCCTGTTTATATTTGTATATGCTAATGTAGCTTCAGCAATATTTAGGTCTGAAGGGGATATGAAAAGAGCAACCATTACAATTGCGGTTACTGCTGTAATGAATGCAATTCTAGATCCAATAATGATTTATGTTTTAAATTTGGGTGTTGTTGGTGCTGCCTGGGCAACTGTAATTTCATGTACTTTATCTTGTCTTATAATGTCATATTGGTTTTGGTTTAAAAAAGATTTATTTTTGGATTTATCACTTAAAAACTTTTCATTTGATAAACATATTATCGTTGAGGAATTATTGGTTGCTGTTCCATCAACACTTGAAAATATTATATTTTCAGCATTAGCTATTATTATTAATTTGATGCTTGTGGCTGTGTCCGGAACAACGGCTGTAGCAGTGTATACTGCAGCAATGAGAATAATTCAATTCGCTATGATTCCATTAATTGGTATTGGAACTGCAGTAATAACCGTATCTGGTGTTGCATATGGTGCACGTAATGTAGAAAATTTAAGAATAGGCCATAGCTATTCAATTAAATTGGGTCTAGTTCTTTCAGTTATAATTGGAGCAATAATGATTATATTTTCAAATCAGATTGCATCAGTATTTTCCTATTCTGCTTCCAGTGCAGGAATGGCTTCTGATATTGCAACAGCAATATCTGTTTTAAGTTTGTTTGTTCTTGCAATTCCCCAAGGTCTGATGTCTTCCATGCTTTTCCAGGGTGTTGGTAAAGGAGTCTATTCTTTAATACTCACATTACTAAGGTCTTTAATTTTTGAAGTCATATTTACATATATTCTTGGTTTCATATTCGGATGGGGTTTGGTTGGAATATATGCAGGTGTAGTTTTAGGATGTTTTGCCGGCGGAATGGTAGGTTATATCTGGGCTAAAATATTCATTAAAAGATTTGGTGAAAGTTTGAATTCATGATTAATTATGAATTCAATAATTTTTTCTTTAAATATAAATAATAAAATATTAATTCTAATATAAAAATTTGATTTAATTTATATTATGTTCATTCTACAATAGATTTTTTTAATTAGATTTTTTTAAAAAATTTCATTTTAAAATTTTTAATTTTTAATTTAAAATATAATATCAAATAGATTTTTTTTCTGATATTTTGGGTTTATTTTAATTTTTTGATATATGTTTATATATTGGGTTGTAAAATATATTACATTATAATTAAATCTAAATGGTATATACTGTGGTAATTAAAATGAATTTAAAACATCTATTATTTACATTATTCATTGTCTTTTTAGTGTTTGCGGCAGTCAATGTTGCAAGTGCTGTCGATAATGACACAAATATTGTAGATGATAATCAATATGATGTTTCAACCCCCGAAATTGATGTAAGTCAGTCAAATAGTGAGGTAACCCAATCAAGTATGGATACAACTCAATCTGACATCGACATAAGTCAATCATATGAGCCTTCGACTGTTTATAAGGGCGATATAATCAATGTTTATTTATATGTAAGAAATAATGGGAATTCAACTATCGATGATTTAATTATTTATTATAATGTACCAAAAGAATTTGAGTATTTAATTTGTCCTGCTGAATATGATAACGGAAAAGTAATTATTGATTCACTAAATCCTGGTGAATTAATTAAATATACTTTCATATGTAAAGCATTAGTGGCTAATATTACTGCTATATTTGAAATAAGTTTGGATGGATCCAGTTTTATTCCATTAAATGTTTTTGTTCAACCGGATAATGATAATAACCAATCAAATCAGAGTGACATTAATGGTGATGTTAATAAAATAAACAGTGATTCTGTTAATTTACAACCTGCAGGAAACCCATTAGTATTGTTGCTTTTAGGATTACTGTCTATTCCATTATTTATCTATAAAAGACATTAAATGGGGTCAATAATGAAATATAAATATTTTATTATTTTATTCTTTATTTTTTTGAGTTTTCAAGCTGCTTATGCCGCGGATAATCATAATATTTCAAATTTAAAAGCTAATTTTTTGGATTTTCACAAATATACTTTTAATTCTACGGATTTAATCAAAGATTATAATAATCAAAGTCAATATAATGTTCAAATTTTAAAAGATGGAAAATCTATTGGACCAAATCATCAGGTGATGTTTTGGGTAAATGGTGTTTGCTACAATAGAATGACTGACTGTGATGGCATTGCAACTTTAAATATTAGATTAAATCCTGGTCAATATATCGTTTATGTAGAATATGATAATGCTAAAAATTACAATAATATCTTGGTTTTATCTAATTAATTATATGGGGTTTTATTTAATGAAAAATAGTGAAATAAATCCAATTAAATCAGATTCATTAGAAATTAATTGTCAAAAAATATATGATGCTATTATAGCTTGTCAAAGAGAATTTGAAGGGAATTTAATTTTTGAAAAAAATATTTCAAATAATTTAAATGAAATCGAAATCTTATTATATGAAGTTAATGATGTAGAACTCTTTTCGGAAATGGTTGATTTAATATTTAGGTGTAGATATCGGGCTAGAGAATTAAAAAGTCAGATGAAATTCATTGAAGATGAAAGAATATTAAATTCTAAAAATTTAAATTATATTTTGGAGGAGATGAATAAATTCAAAGAAATAATTTAAATGTCATTAAAAATATATAGTATATTGGGTGTTCTCAAGATGTTTGATAAAATATTAATACCTACAGACGGGTCTGATTTTTCTGAAAATGAAGTTAAAAGAGCAACTCAATTACTTGCAGAAGATGGAGAAATTATTATATTGTCTGTTGCAAGTAAAATTGAAGCCAATACACCATTTCATAATAAAAAAAATGTTCATCGCATGAATAAAGAATTTAAAAACGAAGCTCAAATGAATGCTGACCGTATGGCGAGAAAATTTGATAAAAGTGTAAATGTAAGAAGATTAGTTATAGCTGGAATACCATCTGAAACAATTGTTAATGTAGCAGATAATGAGGATGTTGATTTAATTATGATAGCAGCATCAGGTAAATCAGGTTTAAAAAAATTCTTTATTGGAAGTGTAGCTGAAAGAGTATTGAAAACTACTGAAAAGGATGTTTTATTGATTCGTAATTAATTTACTGAATCAAATATATTTTTTTATTATCAAGTTATTGGATTTTCAAATGTTGAAAATTTGCTTATAAAATAAAAACTTGTTTTGCAAAAAGATTAGAATTGAATGTATTCGAATTAAATATTGAAAAAATGGTTAAAAAAGAGATATACTACATTGATTTTGATGTGGAGGAAGTAAGTTCAAGAATTAATGATATAATGAGTAAATGGTCTGTTTATTCAATTCATATTAAAGGTCAAAACTGGCAGATTTTCAATTATTCTGATGAATTGATTTATGAATTCAATTTTTTGATTGACTTTAAAAATGTAGAAGGTCGCATTAAACTTGAAGATTTGAAATTAAACATCATTCATCATATTGAATCTCTAAAAGATGATACTATGTATATTGATAATCTGGTTTTGGAGGAATTACTCTATTAGAGCTTCCAGTTAATTTCATCTAAATTGTTTTCTTTTAAATATTCATTAGCTAATTTAAAATGATTTGAATTGAAAAATCCTCTTCTTGCTGAAAATGGGCTTGGATGTGATGTAACTAGAACTAGATGATTTGGATTGTCTAAAAATTCTTTTTTCTTTTCAGCCTGTTTTCCCCATAATAAAAAAACAATGGGTTGGTTTTGCTGATTTAATATCTTGATTACATTGTCTGTAAATATTTGCCAGCCGCAGTCACTATGTGAATTGGCTTCACCTTCACGTACAGTTAAAACAGTATTTAGTAAAAATACGCCTTGCTGTGCCCAGGATTCAAGGCAACCTGACTCAGGGATTGGGTATGAATATTCATTTTCGATTTCTTTGAAAATGTTTTTAAGTGATCTTGGAATTGGCCTGCCTTCTGGAGTTGAAAATGCAAGACCATGGGCTTGTCCGGCTTCGTGATAAGGATCTTGGCCCAAAATTACAACTTTAACATTACTAAGAGGAGTTAATTTAAATGCATTAAAAACATCTTCTTTTGGTGGATAAATAGTTTTTGTTGCATATTCGTTATTTGTAAACTCTTCGATTCTTTTAAAATAATCACTTTCAAATTCTTTATTTAAAACTAAATCCCAATCATTTCCAATCATATGATTTTCTTTGTTTTATTTTAATTTAATATTTTTCTTTTTAAAAGTTATATGAAAATTATTCAAAAAAATCATGCACCGAAACTTAAGTAATTTTTTCTAGATTTTTTTAATATTTTCCCATTTTTAATAACACCATTATAATTTTGTTTGATGTGGAATCAATATTTTTATAAATTTTTAGTGAATTATAGTGATTTTGTCAATGTCGTCAACTTAATTTTTCATAAAAATTCTTATTTAGGTTTTATTAGTATATTATTTGTTTATTGGTATTGTATGGTGTTTATTTTGTTATTTTAAAAAAAACAGTATTTTATTGTTTGTTATTCTTTATTTAAAAAGTTATTATCTTTTATTTTTTTAGTTTTGTCTTCAAAATCAAACTCCATCAGTTTTTTCTAGGAAATCCTTTTGATTAATCATTGTTTAAGTACTTTTAATCATGCAAGTTAGTTCTTACATGCGAAAACTTTTATATAAGTCAAAAAAAGATCACATAATGGTAAAAATATAAAATAAGGAGTCCATAAATGAAAAAATATATATGATTTTATTATCTTTGTTTCTTTTAATGAGTATGTCTTGTGATTTTGCATGTGACAATATAACAATAAACGATAATAATGTGAATGTTCATGTTGATAATACGATTGAACCAATTACTGTTGATGGAAATACCCTCGCTGGATCATATGATGATTTAAAACAGACAATTGAAAATCTCCAACCGGGTAATACTTTTAATTTTATGAAAGATTATAGTTTTAGTGGATTTGGCTTCGGTGACCGTGCAATTGTAATTAAACAGAACGATATTATAATTAATGGTAATGGTCATACTATTGATGCTGGAGGAATTGATAATTTCGCAATATTTAATATATTGGGTGCTAATGTAAAAATTAATAACCTAACATTTACAAACAGTTACCTTACTAATCTAAGAGGTCCGATGCTTCATAATACAGAACATGTGCCCATTTTAAGTCCGATAACTTGGAATGGAGACAATAGTGTAATGCAAAATTGTATATTTTCCAATAACATTGCATTAAATGGCGGATCTTTAACATGGAATGGGGGCAATGGTAAAATAGATAATTGTTCATTTGTAAATAGTACTGCAGGTGGAATTGGTGGTTCAATATATCTTGGCGGTATTAACAATACAATATCCAATTGTATATTTTACAATTTAAAATCACTTTTAAATGAATCAATCTATTTAGACCGTGGCAGAAAGACATTATTCTTGAAAATAATACTTTCTTTAAAAAATCGATATATTTATATACTATTGATTATATAATATTAAGTACTGTACTAAAAATAATCACACCATTTGAAAACTGACTATATACGAATTTATCATAACTTATAAAGGGAGTTGATAAATATGATAGCATTTGTAAAAGTCACTGGGTATACAGTGTTCTAATCGAATTATTTTTCCTTATTTGTAAACCGCTTTTGAATTTATTTTTAAAGGAGGTTATAACCATTTATATTTGACAATTTCTTTAATTAAAGAAATATGTTGTTGAATTAGAAAACCATTACCAAAAAAGAGGAGAAATATGAAGATTAATGTGAGAAAAACTATTGAAAATACTGTAATTGTGCCTGATGAATTCCCATTCTATGTTGAAGAGCTCACTGCAAGTGATGAAATGCCCACCCTCCTTGGGCTTGCAGATGAAAAATATACCTTCAATGAAATGAACGATGAATTTTTTGATTTTGTATCAAGAAAAATCAATGAAAATGGAATTTATGTTAGATTAATCCATCTCATTGAAAAGAACAGTGAAGAGAATATTATAACCTTTGAAATAGAAAGTGGATTTACCAAAACCACCATCAAAATTCCTGAAAGTGGCTTGGATGAAGTTACAGATATAGGAATTAAGATTCATGGTGCTGACATCACCATAGGAAAAACTAGCTATTCCAAAAAACCACATTTCGAACAATTAAATAAAAACGACATTCTAGCTCAAATAGCTAATGAAATGATTGATGATTTAATCTTTTATGATTAAATCTTTTTTAGAGGAGTGATTCAATATTAAGTGTATTTTATCAATGTTTTGTTGTTTGTTGAATAATGTTTTATCAAAAATGATATTTTATAACCAAGGAGGGATGTTTAATGGAAAATTGTCCGAATTGTAATAACCACGTGTGTGTAAACCCGTCAATTACACAAACTTTGAACTTTTTAGATTTAATAACAGAATCTAACTTATTTGAATTGGAAACGAATGAAGAATTCATGTTAATGGAGTTCATTTTAAGTGAAGACTTCATTAATAGACACAAAAAACCGAGAAGAATTCCATCAAAAATTCCTCGAAAACTTCCAAGATCAATCTCCAATAATCTCTTTGAAAAACTCACTGAAGATAACTTCCAAGAATACTGTGGAGTAATATCAGTTACCTGCAAAAATACTCCATTAGTATTTGAATATGCTGAAGCAGGTGTTGATTTAGAATATCTGGATAATTAATTGCGTGTTGTATTGGGACTAGAATTTTTTCACTAAGAGAAATGTGAATCTGTGGATTAATGAAATATAATCCTGCCACATTTTTCTTAACATCTTTTTTTAGGTTACAAAAGATATCCCTCCGTATGCTGTTGCTTTTAGAAATCCTGCAAAAGTAATTAAATACAGTTTTGATGGGAAACTATTGAAAAATTACTTAAAATAAAATGACGGGTTTTGAAGAGGGGGAAATTTTAAAGAGTGTTCAACTATTGCAATCAACTGACATATCAGAATTCATAAAAAAATATGAATAAATTATTTTAATTAAAACAATTATAATTATTATTTGGTGAAATTAATGCAAAAAGTAATAAATGCTCATTGTCATATTTATCCGGAAAAAATAGCCTCAAAAGCTGTTAATGGAATCAAGGATTTTTATGACTTGGATATGTCTTTAGATGGCACGACAGATGATTTAATAGATGATGGAAATAAAGTTGGTGTTGTTCATTATCTGATTCATTCAGTTGCAACTACACCTAAACAGGTTAATTCAATCAATGAATTTATAAGTTATGAAGTAAAGCAGCATCCCGATTTATTCACGGGTTTCGGAACCCTTCATCCGGATAGTGAAGATATTCAGGGAGATTTTGATTATTTAATAGAACTTGGGCTTAAAGGTGTAAAACTTCACCCGGATTTTCAACAATTTGCATTAAATGAAAAAAGAGCATTTGATTTGGGTGAAGTTATTGATGCTGGTGATGTGCCTGTTTTAATCCATTGTGGTGATTTCAGATATAACTATTCTAATCCTGAACAGTTAATTCCATTTTTAGATAAATTTCCCGACATGATGGTTATTGGAGCTCATTTTGCAGGTTGGAGTATGTGGGAAGATGCAACAAGTAAATTGGCAGGAAGAGAAAATCTTTATGTTGATTTAAGCTCTAGTTTATATGCGCTTTCACCGGAAACTGCAAAAGAGTTAATTTATGCATATAGTGTAGACAGGGTGTTGTGGGGAACCGATTACCCTATGTGGGACTCTGTAAGTGAAATGAACTACTTTAATAAAATTGATTTGAGTGAAAAGGAAAGATCAATGATTTTATATGAGAATGCTTCAAAACTTCTTAAATTATAATGAGTTGATATTAATGTGCACAGCAAGTAATTATATAACAGAAAAGCATTATTTTGGCCGTAACTTTGATTATGAAATTTCTTATAATGAAAGAGTAACCATTACTCCCCGTAATTTCAAATTTGATTTTAGGCTGATTGACAGTATCGAATCACATTTTGCAATTATCGGAGTGGCTGCAGGTATTGATGGATATCCATTATATTATGATGCATGTAATGAAAAAGGATTATCAATAGCGGGTTTAAATTTTGAAGGCAATGCCAACTATCTTGATGAAATAGAAGGAATGATTAATATCACTCCTTTTGAGTTTATTCCTTATTTGTTAAGTAATTTTTCAAGTGTTGATGAAGTTAAAAAAGCTCTTCTAAACATTAATCTGGTAAACATTAATTTTTCTGAGGATTTGCCTTTGTCTCCTCTTCACTGGATGATATCTGATGAAAGTGAGGCTATTGTTGTCGAACCTATGGGGGATGGTTTAAAAGTATATGATAATCCTGTTGGGGTTTTAACTAATAATCCTCCTTTTGATAAACAGTTATCAACATTAAATAAGTATATGGGTCTGTCTAATAAAAATCCTCAAAATTCATTTTCCAAATCTTTTGATTTGGATGAATATTCAAGAGGAATGGGAGCTATTGGCCTTCCTGGGGATTTATCCTCTTCATCCAGATTTGCAAAAGTAGCTTTTACACGTGCAAATTCATATTCGGGAGATAGTGAAGAAGAAAGTGTATCTCAATTTTTCCATATTTTAGCATCTGTTGAACAGCAAAACGGCTGTACATTTATATCCGATCCAAATTTATATGAATATACAATTTATACTTCTTGCTATAACACAAAGGATGCTATTTTATATTATAGAACTTATAATAATAGTCAAATAACTGCTGTTAAATTAATGGAAGAGGATTTGGACTCAAATGATTTAATTAATTATACCTTAATTGATAAAGAGCAAATTTCATATATTAATTAAAATATAAATTAAAATTGGTGTTTGTAAAATGGGAATGTTTTCAAAAAATCCTGCTGAGAAAAAATTGGAGGAATTAACCGGTGGCTTTTTGTTGAGTGAAGAGTATAAAGCAATTTTAAAAGCCAACGGTATTGATGTAAAAACTGGAGAACATATTAAAAATCAGCTTAAAGAGGAAATTCGGCTGAATATTGTAAGTGAAGAAGGTTTACAAACAAGACTTCGTTATTTAATAGGTCAAAATGCAAATAAGACTGTAATCAGTGAACCTAAAGTAGATGAAACTCCAGATATTCCAGCACAAGCTCCACTTAAAAGATATGAAAATCAAATTAATAACCTTAAGGCGGAATATGATGCAAAAGAAAAGGTAGTTATAAATTTAATTGAGAAATCTTTTGCTCCCCCTCAGATAACCTATGATAAATTCATAGATTCTGTTAAAAATTGTACTAAGGTCTTCAATGATCAGGTTGATTCTGCTTTAAGGATTGTTCAATTAACTACTCGTGAAACGCCACGAATCGATGCGGAACTTGAAAGTAAAATTACAAATATGAAAAATATTATTTCTCAAATTGATGATTTAACTAATGAACTAATTATTAATTTAAGTTCGGATAAAAATAACAATGCTGATGTGGAGAATCTCTTTGATGATATGAAAGATTTAATAGATTCTGTAAAAAAATATGATTAATAATAACAATATTGATACAATAACTTTAAAAACTAACATGTTATATATAAGTATATATAATTAATTTAATGGGGTATAAAAATGGCTGAATTTTCACTTGATATTGATAAAATAGAAAATGAAGTAAATGATACAATTAAGGTAGAACAGGAAAAATTAGAAAATTCAAATATTAAAACTCAGGCTGATAATAATGCAATAGCTATATTTGATGCTGATTTAAATAATCCTTCAGAAAGAGAAAGTATTTTAAAACCTTTAGATGATTTTGGTTTAAAAGAGATGACCAAATCATCACAAAGAAATCATCTATTAAGTACCCGTTTTGTTGATTTAAGCAAAGGCAGTTCTGAATCAGAAAATATTGGTGATAAATTAGCAGAATTAAATTTCCAATTAAAAGATATAGACCCAAGTAAAGTAGACTTTACTAAAAAAGGTGTTTTAGGAGATATTTTTAATCCGGTAAGAAAATACTTTACCAGATATCAAAAAGCAGAAGTTGCAATTTCACAAATCATAGAGTCACTTGACCAAAGCAGCAAAATATTGCAGAATGATAATACAACCCTTATTGCTGAAGAAGACAATTTGAGGGAGATAACAAAAAGGCTTCTGGCAGATATTGAACTTGGAAAACAAATGGACGAATCAATTGAAATGCAAATTCAAAAAGCTGAAATGGATGGAGTCGATCCAGATAAGATATCCTTTGTTAAAGAAGAAATTTTATTCCCATTAAGACAAAGAATCATGGATATGCAACAAATGATTGTAATCAACCAGCAAGGAATTGTATCATTGAATGTTATTAGAAGAAATAATAAAGAATTGATTCGTGGTGTTAATCGTGCTAAAAATGTAACTGTAACTGCTTTAAGAACTGGTGTAATGGTTGCAAGTGCATTATATGACCAAAAGATAGTAATGGATAAAATTAATATTTTAAATGAAACTACCGGAAATATCATTGAATCAACATCACACATGCTTCATGATCAGGGTGCTGAAATTCAAAAATCTAGTGCAGAAGCTATGATTTCACCGGAAATACTTCAAAGATCCTTTGTTGAAGCTCTTTCAGCTATTGAAGAAGTAAGTAACTACAAAGAACAGGCACTTCCTAAAATGAAAGAAACTATTCAAATGTTTAGTGATATGGCCGATGAAGGACAGAAAGTTGTAGATAAAATTGAAACTGGAAATAAAGATTTGATTGAATAATTATGAGATGTTATAACTGCGGATTTGAAAACAAAGATGGTGTGACTTTTTGTCATAATTGCGGTGTCAATTTAAAAACTTTTGATGATAATGCCGATGATTTGAATAATAAGTATAAGGTTCAAAGAAAAAGACAACCCCATTCTCCGATTTCACTGGATTCTATTCAAACCAAACTGCTCTATAAATATGATAAAAATACAGGTAGATTAAGGTTTGCTAAAACTAAAAGTATTTCTTTAATCGTATTCTGTGCTTTTACTGGATTCGGATTTATTGTCTATCCTGCTATCGTTGGAATTGTACCCACAATTATTATAGCACCGATTTTAGGGATAGTCTTTACATTGCCTGTTGCAATAATTGGATATGTTTTGGGTTTGGTTATAGATAAAATATTTCATTAAGTTATTTTTCCACGGTTATTTTACCGTTCATATGTTCAATTGTTAATTCAAATAATTCAGTCTTATCTATTAATCTTTTAATTTCATTTTCAGTTTCTTCAGGTGTTGGGAAAAACTTATTTCCTAATTTTCTTAATTTTTCTATTTTTTCATTTCTGTCACTTAAAGTTCTGATTCTTCCAAAGACTATTACGCTTCTAAATGTGTACCACCATTCTCCTTCATTTTTAACACCTTTTTCTATAACACAATATGATGCCTTGCTGTATTTTTCCACAGCATCCTTTTTATGGCCTGTTTGGGCACCATGAAAATAGATTTTTCCGTCTGTGTATACATGACTCATTGGAAGGGCATATGGATAATCTTCATCGCCAAGTAATGCCAATACTCCCCGCGGTTCATTTGTTAAAATATCGATGCAATCCTGTTTTTTTAATTCTTGCTTGTGTCTTCGCATTGTTCTAAACATAATACTGCCTCAGTGGATTTTTTCATTTAATTTTTTTGTATTTTATTTTTTTATTTTCTCTTTTTCTTGAATCCATATCCACCAAATCATATATTAATTTATTTTTAAGTAAAAATCTCCAGGCTTTATATGTTTCATTAATAAAATCTTCATTCAATTCAATATTTTTATTAATTAATGGACATTTGTATGGATATTGGCTTTCATCAAATATTAAGTAGAAATGGTTATTTTTGTCAATATGTGGTATTAATGGAAATGTTCTGCATTGAATGGGTCTTATTTCACGCTCGCAGTTTGGGGGATTAATACATCTGACAGTATAGACTCCATTTTTCCATGAATGAGGATAGTTAATTTCATTTATGTCATAATGTATTAATTCAAAAGATTCGGATGAATCATACAATGTTTCCTCTCCAGGTAAAAGGTAGATTATTAAATCATTATTTGAGTATGTTTCATCATCATATGTGCAGCATATTTCACCGCATAATCTTCCGCAGTCATAATCTACAGGTGAAACTTCATTTAGCTTTTTATGAATTTTTTCAATGAGTTCTTTTGTTATTTCCATGTAATTATTCATTTATCTATCAATATTAAAAAGACTTTTCCAATCAATTTAAACATAATATCACTTGATTATTCTGGTGTTACTTTTATTGCATATTAAAATAATGATGGCTAAATCTTAAATTATTGATGGTATTATTTAGCCATTAATTTATTCCTTGATTGGTCATGATTTAGTAATATTTTTAATATCTGTTGAACAAATTATTTATCTGGGTATTAAAATGGAAAGCAATATTTCTAATGAACTGGGATTAAAGTTTCCACCTATTGTTCTTTTGAAGTCTGATGAAAAGCCGGATGATGCAAAAGGACCTAAATCTGGAAAAGGTGGATGTGTAATGAGTTTTGTTGCACAAACAATTGCTAAAAGAACAACAACATGTTTTGGCCGTGAAAATATTACTTGTGGAGGTATTTCAGCAGGTTTTGGATGGGGATCTGGTCTTCCAACAGAAGATGATGTTGATTTTCAAGCCACTTTCCTTTCATGTGGACTTGAAAGCGCTCCGGATAAAGAATCCTATCAGCAAAGACTTGATAACATGCCTCGTGTAAGTGAAATGTTTCGTGAAGGTGAACGAATTTTTACGGACTTTGAAACTGCAAAGGAAAATATTAAGAATAGGCCTATTTATGATGAAGGAGACTATGTAATCTTTAAAGGAATAGAAAACCTTGAAGATGGAGAAATTCCAAAATCAGTAATATTTACTTTAAATCCATTAGAATTAACAGTATTAATTCAACTGAATACTTCATTCAGAACAGAAAATGCATGTCTATTAACACCTCAAGCTTCTTCATGCCAATCAATTGGTTCTTTTGTGTTTAAACAGGATGAAAGTGATGATCCAATTCCTGTTTTAGGGCCAATAGATTTGGCGGGCAGGTCCAAAACCAGACATTTCATACCTAATGAATATTTAACTTTGGCCATGCCTTGGAAATTATTCTTAAAATTGGAAGAGCTTAGCAAAAAAAGTGTTCTTCAAACAGAATTGTGGAAAAATTATTTAAAGTAAGTTTTTTTAATATATATTTGGTAATATGAACAAGTCATCTCAATGGAATTCAGTAGTAACCTTTGTTGTTGCAATGGTTGGTCTAACAATTGGAATTGGTAATATATGGCGTTTTAGCTATGTATTATACAGCAATGGTGGAGGATCATTTTTTATTCCATACTTTATAGCAATAGCTGTCATGGGTATTCCTTTTTTGATATTGGAATATGGTCTTGGTTTCAGTTTAAAGAAGAGTTTTTCGAAATTAATGTATGATATTAGACCGGAATTTGAAGTTATTGCTTGGATGCTTGTTTTGCTTGTTTTTATAGTAGTCATTTATTATATGGTAATTTTAAGTTGGGATTTGATATATTTCATCAATAGTTTTTATTTTGGTTGGGGTGCTGATACAGCTTTATTTTTTGTAAATAATGTTGGTGGAGGTTCCAATTTTAATTCACCTGTAACTATTATAATTCCTACTTTTATTGCCATTATTGTTTTATGGATAATTTTTTGGTTTATATCAAATCATGATGTTGATGAAGGAATTGGTAAAGTCTCAAGAGTTTTGATGCCATTACTTTTTATTATAATGGTTTTTGTTTTCGTTTATTCATTTACATTGCCTAACTTTCATTTAGGCATATCTACACTTTTTAAACCAAATTGGAATATGCTTTTGGATATTAGAGTCTGGCTGGCAGCTTTTGCACAGATTATTTTTACATTAAGTATAGGCCAAGCAATGGTTTATACATATGCCACTTATCTACCCAAAAATTCCAGATTGATAGATGATGTATTGATGGTGGTTACAACTAATTCTATATATGAAATATTCATAGCATTTGGTGTTTTTTCAATTCTTGGATATATGTCTGTAAAATCAGGTATTCCTATAGATAAATTAATTACAGATGGTTCAGGATTAATATTTGTTGTATTTCCTCAAATTTTTAATTCTATGGGATTTGTTGGACAAATTATTGCTCCATTATTATTCTTATCAATACTCTTTGCAGGAATTACGTCTGCATTTGCTTTGTTTGAGCCATTGCTTTCATCAATTTTGGATAAGTTTAATTTATCCCGTAAAAAAGGAGTAACTATTCTATCAATTATAGCTTGTCTATGTTCACTGCTTTTTGCAACAAGTATTGGCAGTTCCCTTCTTGAATTTGTAGACAGTTTTGTTAATGAGTTCGGTATTCTAATACTGATTGGTGTCCAATCAATAATCTTTGCTTGGTTTTATGGTGTTGAAAAAGTTATACCTGTATTAAATGAATTATCTACATTTAAAGTTGGAAAAAAATGGGTATTTACCCTTAAATATATACTTCCAATTATTATTATTGTTATTTGGGTTTATGGGGTTATTAAATTATTCTCTCAAGCAAGTTCATTGGAAATAATTGTTGATTTGGTAATTACATTTTCTGTTTTGGGTCTTTCAGTATTTCTTACAAAAATTAAGTCTGTTGAGGAGTAAAATATTTTCAATAACCATATATATTTAAAATGATATACTTTTTATTGGAGATAAAATATGGATGTAGTTGGTAACTTTGATTTAAGTAATACATTGACTAGTTATAAAGATATGTTTTTTAAATCGAAAAAATATTGGTTAATTTATTTAGTTTTAGTAATAATCTTCGGATTAACAACAGCAAATAAAAAGAACCTTATTCATCCAGAATTTGCAATTTTAACCTTTGTAATTGTTGCTATTTTGGGTATTTTCTGTATTGTTTTTTATTTTCTCCATGATAGTGATGATGAACTTTATAAAGTCGCATTTGTAATAATTCTAATTTTCGGTATTGTTTGTGCTTTAATAGTTCCTATTTGTGATGTTAGTGATGAATCTGAACATCTTACACGGGCTGAAATTACATCCAGGGGTATTCTATTTCCTCACTGGACAGGTGAAGAGCTTGGCGTTGATGGTTTATTTAATTATACTGTAGGACAGGTCTACAGTTCCCAACGTAATGACGGTGCAGGCTTTTACACGATTGAATCAATAAATTTTTTCAAAAGTTATCTTGGAGATACTGTTTTTGAAACACCTCATGACACGGATAAGATAAACAATACTCCATATCTTATTGAATCAACCTTTGAACAGAATCCATTTTTTGGTTATTTGCCTCAGGCTGTTGGTGTTTTTATAGCCAAACTTCTTGATTTGAATGTAATTTGGATGTTGTGGCTTGCAAGATTTTGTAATCTCTTGTTTTATGCGGGTGTCATTTCATTAGCTATTAAAAAGACTCCTGTTTTGAAAATTCCTTTGCTTGTTGTAGCATGTATTCCAATTTCTATTTATCAAGCGGCTTCTGTTAGTATAGACGCTATGATAATTTCCTTTGGAATTCTTGCAATTGCTTATTTTATCTATATGTGTACGGCGGGAGAAAAATCGGTCACGCAAAAGGATATAGTCATATTTACAGTTATATGTATTCTTTTAGGTCTTTGTAAGTTAACCTATTTGGCTTTTATCTTCTTATTGTTATTGGTTCCATTTAGAAATTATCAAAAAGATACCAAAAACATTCTGCCGGTGATATTTCTTTCAATTATTGTGGCGGGAGTCATTGGTTTGATGTGGAGCAGATATTCTACTCCTACGCTGTTGCATTCATGGAGGGCTTCTCGTAATTTAGTTAATTCTACTTTACAAATCCAATATATTAAGGATAATCCAGGTTATCTGGTGCAATTCTTTAAAACAATATTTGTTCGTGATTTGAGACATTTGGCTAATGGTGTATTTAGCTTCTTTGGTGCTCGTCAAGTTGTTGACCACTATATTGATAAATATCTTATAGTTACATTGTCATTACTTTCATTTTTGGCAGTAACTTTACTTGCCTATCCTCAAAAGGTTAAATTTGAATTGAAAACAAGAATAGGATCATTATTAATAATATTACTTATTTATATTGCTACATGCTTTATTCAATTGTTAACCTGGGCATTTATTGGTAAATTTAATTTGGGATTAAGCTTAAGATACTTTATTCCATTGCTTGCTTTAATTCCTGTTGCATTATGGATTAAATATAATCCTATTGAAAAAGAAGTATATGATAAATATGCAATAATGCTGATTGTTGTATTTTTAGCTACAATGATAATTTCTTTTGCAACCAAATATTATTGGATACTTTAAACATACTTTTAAATAACTTAAAAAAAATATTAAATAATAATAAAAAAATTTTAGTGTAATCATGAAAACTGCAGTATTAATTCCTTGTTATAATGAGTCTGCAACCATTGAAAAGGTTGTAAGTGATTTTAAAAAAGTAATGCCACATGCTGATATATATGTTTATGACAACAATTCAACTGATGGTACAGATAAGATAGCTCGTGATAATGGCGCTATTGTTAGATATGAATATAAACAAGGAAAAGGGAATGTTGTAAGGTCAATGTTTAGAGATATAGATGCCGATTGTTATATTATGGTAGATGGGGATGATACTTATCCTGCTGAATCTGCTTTGGAATTTGAAAAACTTGTTTTGGAGAAAAATGTTGACATGGTTATTGGAGATAGATTATCATCCACTTATTTTGAAGAAAATGACCGTCCATTCCATAATGTTGGGAATAAAATGGTCAGATGGTTGATTAACTTATTTTTCTCAAGTGAATTAAAAGACATCATGACTGGGATGCGTGGATTTAGTTATAATTTTGTCAAATCATTTCCGATTGTTTCTAAAGAATTTGAAATAGAAACTGAAATGAGTGTTTTTGCTTTGATGCATAATTTCGCTATTGAAGAAATTCCTATTGATTATCGTGATCGTGTTGAAGGAAGTGAATCTAAACTAAATACTTATAGGGATGGATATAAGGTATTAAGAATGATTTTCACATTAATTCGTGATCAAAAACCTTTACTGTTCTTTACAACTTTTTCATTGTTTCTTTTAATTATTGCAGCACTTTATTTCTTCCCAATTTTAATCAGATTTTTATCTTCAGGATATGTTTTAAAGATACCTACACTGATTGTTATTTCAACTGTAGTAATTATTGCAGCTTTGACATTTTTAACTGGTGTTATTTTACATGTTCTTAAAAAACAGCATAACGCTAATCTTGAACATCATTTAACATTAATAGATTTAAATAAGAAGAATAAATAAGTTTTATTTATTGTTTTGGTATTTAAAATGTATAAAGAAAAATTTCAGGATTATAAAGACATTTTTATAAATTCAAAGAAATATTGGTTAATTTATTTATTGTTAATTACAATAATGGGAATATCAACTCTTTCAGGCAGAAATTTTCAAAATCCCACTTTTGAAATATCTATTTTCATTATTGTAGCTATTTTAGGTATTTTTTGTATTCTTTTTTATTTTTCACATAATAGTGAAGAGGAACTGTATAAGGTTGCATTTGTTATAATTCTATGTTTTGGAATAATATGTGCTTTAATTGTTCCAATTTGCGAAATCAGTGATGAGGTAGAACATTTTACAAGGTCTGAAATTACATCGCAGGGCGTGTTAATTCCACATTGGACTGGAGATGATGTTGGGATAGACAGATTATATAATCATACTGATGAAGGTAAGTATAGTCAGGCTTTAAATAAGGGTGTAGGTTTTGAAACGATCAAAAGTTTAAGTCCTTTCAATATTGACCGGGAAAAAACGGTTTTTGATGTTGGATGGGATACCAATAAAATTGATTATTCAAAAATGATTGATGGATCTGCTTTTGAGCAAAATCCATTTTTCGGTTATCTTCCTCAAGCTTTTGGTATTTTTATAGCCAAATTTCTTGATTTGAATGTTATATGGATGATGTGGCTTGGAAGAATTTGCAATTTAATTTGTTTTGCAGGTCTTGTTTCACTAGCTATTAGAAAAACACCTGTTTTAAAAATGCCTTTGCTTGCCGTTTCTTGCATTCCAATTACAATTTATCAGGCGGCTTCCCTGAGTATTGATTCCATGATATGTGGATTGGGAATACTTGCCATTGCCTATTTTATTTATCTGTGTAAGAGTGGTGAAAAATCCATTGAACTAAAAGATATAGCTATCTTTACATTTGTCTGTCTGTTATTGGGTCTCTGTAAGATAACCTATCTGGCTTTCATATTCTTACTGTTGTTTGTGCCTAGAAAGAATTTTAATTTTTCAAAAGTTATACCAATTTCTTTTGCATCAATTTCAATTGTTTCCATAATTGGAATATTGTGGAGCAGATATGCAACTCCTGCATTAATGCATTCATGGAGGTCTAAGCTTAATTATGTTAATTCAGGTGACCAGATTGCTTATTTATTACATAATCACGGGTTTGCAGTTAAATTCATAACACAGATATTTACTACTGATTTGGGGGCGATGTTTTATGGTGTTTTCAATTTTTTCAGTTCAGCAAGCAAATATCATTATGCAAGTACATATTATTTGATTGTAGCAATGATTCTGCTATTTTTGATTATGATTTTATTAAATTATCCTGAAAAAAATAATTTTAATTTAAAAACCCGATTAGGTTCATTGTTTGTGTTATTATTTGTTTATGTTGGAACATGTTTTGTCCAGTTATTAACCTGGGCAGGTGTAGGATACACTGGTTTGGGTATTAATACAAGATATTTTATTCCATTATTCGCATTACTTCCTATAATAGTCAATTTTAAATTTTTTAAGTTGGATAAATCCAAATTTGATAATTATTCGTTTATTTTCATCGTTGCATTTATGGCAGCATTGATATTGGCATTCACAACTAAATATTATTAATTTTTTTTAAACAATGATTAATATAATTTAAATATATCTAATAATAAAAATTATATTAGAGATGAATTTTTTTAAAAGAGGAGAAAAGTATGGGAATTTTCGCGGATTTTGATATGAAGTCTACATTTGTAGATTATAAAGATATGTTTTTTGAATCGAAAAAATATTGGCTTATATTTCTTGTTCTGACGTTAGTGTTAGGAATATCTACTGTCAATCAAAAAAATTTGATTAATCCAGGATTTGCAATTTTAACTTTTGTAGTTGTTGCTATTTTAGGTATTTTCTGCATTGTTTTTTATTTTCTGCATAATTCTGATGAAGAACTGTATAAAGTTGCATTTGTAATGATTCTAATTTTTGGTATTGTTTGTGCTTTAATTGTTCCTATTTGTGATGTTAGTGATGAAATAGAACATCTTGCAAGAGCGGAAATGACGTCTAGGGGCGTAATCATTCCTCATTGGACTGGTGAGGATATGGGTGTTACAGGTTTGTATAATCATACAGAAGGAGAAAGAATAAGCAGTGCTCAAAATTTTGGTGCGGGGTATAGTTCAATCAATGCAATGAATTTTTTCTCGGCCAGTCTGGGAAATACGGTTTTTGAAACGAGTCATGATACTGATAAAATAGATCTTCGTCCGTTTATTATTGATTCAGCATTTGAACAAAATCCGTTTTTCGGATATCTTCCTCAAGCTATTGGTGTTATATTAGCCAAATTGCTGGATATGAATGTAATCTGGATGTTATGGCTTGGAAGATTTTTCAATCTTTTGTTTTATGCAGGTATTGTTTCTTTTGCTATCAAAAAAACTCCTGTTTTAAAGATTCCTCTGCTTGCTGTTGCATGTATTCCAATATCAATTTATCAGGCTGCATCTATAAGTATAGATTCAATGATTATTGCTTTAAGTATTTTGGCGATTTCTTACTTTATCTATATGTGTAAATCGCATGAAGAATCATTAACTGAAAAGGATATTGTTATTTTTAGTGTTATATGTCTGATATTGGGTCTTTGTAAGTTACCTTATTTAGCATTTGTTGCATTATTATTGTTTGTTCCTTCAAGAAACTTTAAAAAGGATAGAAAATCTCATTATTTATTTGTATTTGCTTGTATTATTGTAGTTTCCATAATTGGTATAATATGGAGTAGATATTCTGCTCCAACATTATTGCATTCATGGAGATCATCCCGTAATTTAATTAATTCAACACTGCAATTTAATCATTTCATTTCTCATCCTGCACTTGTTCCAAAATTCTTCTATAATATTTTCTTTTTAGATTTGCCGAATATGGTAACTGGTGTATTTAGTTTCTTTGGAGCTCGTCAGTTCCATCATTATGATGATAAATATTATTTGATAACTGCTGTCCTTTTAATATACCTTGCTTTCACATTGCTTGCATATCCAAGAAATGTTAAATTTGATTTAAAATCAAAGTTAGGTGCTGCATTATTAATATTGGTTATTTATATAGGTACCTGTTTTATTCAGTTATTAACTTGGGCTAGTGTAGGTTATTATAATTTAGGTATTAGTACAAGGTATTTTGTTCCTTTATTTGCATTGTTGCCAATAGCTATTTGGATTAAGAAAAATCCTATTGATAAATATGAATTTGATAAGTATGCAATGGTATTCATGATTTCATTCATGGCATTATTAATTATATCATTTGCAACAAAATATTATTGGCTTATATAATATAGGATAAGTATTTATGGAATATAAATTAAATTATATTATAACAATTAATGAATTTCAAAACTTTTACAATTCTAATAGTTAATAAATAAAAATGAGGACTTAAAATGCATATAAAACAAAATAATAGTCTTAAATACCCTAGTATGATACAAGATTTTTTAGATGAATTATCAAAAAATGATTTCACTTATTTCCAATTATCATGTGAAAATGAAATTCATAGTTTTTATAATGAAAATGATAGTACTGTTGAATTTAAACAAGGTTATTTAAAAGAAACTGATAATGAAGGAGAATTATTTTTCTTGGATTATTCTAAGATTACTGCTATTGTATTGTCTAAAACAGAATCAAAAGATGAAAAAGATGAATTTGAATCATTATCTGATGATGATTGGACAGGACACAGAATTCAATTTTAATTTAAAAGAAAAATATTTTTCTTCCTTTTTTTTATTATTTCGATTTAAAGTATTAATTTATTATAACATATGAATTAAAATTTTTTTTTGTTTAATCGTTTATCATATATATTTATTAAATAATATCTTTGTTAAATTTATAAATGGCTGAATGTGGAGTCAGTACTAATGTTCATTACAAGCCTTGCCTTTATTGACCACATGTAAAAACTTAGGTTTTGATATTGCAGATTATCCGAATGCTTACAATCTATTTGAAAATGAAATATCAGTGCCTCTTTATTCTAAATTAACAAACCAAGAATTAGATTATATCATAGAAAATTTTATTGGTGTTTTAAATGATTTTTTATAAAATTTTAGTAATTTGTAAAGTAATTCCTCATTTTCTTAAAAAAATATTTTATATAATAAACATTAAATAAATAATTATGAATTATAAAGTTATATTAGCTTCATTAATTCTTGTTACGTTATTATTTTCATTAAGTGCTGTAAGTGCTGATGATTCAATTGAAAATCAAACAGTTGAAATTAGTGAAATTGTTGTAGATGATACACAGGACTTGAATTCCAATGATTTATCTAATGTATCAGATTCTAATAATGCTACTGTAGAAACTAGTGCATATTTGGTACTGGATAATGATGCAGATAAGGAAAATATTTATTTGGGGGATTTGGTTACCTGGATAATAACAGTTCAGAATTTCGGTCCGGATATATCTAAAAACACCCAAGTACGTGATGAATTGCCTGATGGTTTGGAATATGTTTCACATACTTTAACAGTGGGGTCATTTAATCCTAAAACTGGAATCTGGGATATAGGTGATTTGGATGTTAAGGATGGTGAAGTAGCTTTATACATAACATGTAAAGCGATTTCTGTTGGTGAAAAAATCAATAAGGCATGGTTAACTTCCGATACACCTAATTTAAATAATGAAACTTTTGAAGAAGAGGAAATTGATGTACTGGATTATGATAATTATGACAACGATAATGATGTTAAAAAGAAAGTAACTGGTTTAAAAGCTGCCGGGAATCCAATATTTTTAATTTTAATGAGTTTAATTATAATTTTTTCAGGTTTTGTGGTTAAAAGATAATTTTAAACTACAAAACTTTTGCTATAGTATACTCATCTAAATAAACAAATAATATTTCTGCTTTTGTATTATCTGAAATTATATTTTTAAGTTTTGATGCACTCTTAACTTTTTCCATAAGAGTGTATTCACTATTTGCTACATAACCTATTTTTTCTTTATCCAAATAAACAGCTATTGCATCACTGTCATGTTCATTTTCAGGTTCTCTGATTAAATCAACAATTTGGCCATTAATTGGTGTAAAGTTATAATAATATCCTCCGGATATGTTAATTAATGTATCATCAGTATTTTCTATATATTCAACCTGTTTTTCAAATTCATCTAGTTTATCAAATTCTTTATATGCCATCAAATAGGCTTTTTTAGATTCGACAAGTTCATTTAAAGCTTCTAAAATTTCAGCCTTTAAAAAATAGAATTCGCAGGGATCTTCATTTTCCGGCAATATTTCTAATGCATTATCTGTTAGTGCAAGTGCCTTTTCATATTCAAGTGCCGGAAAAAATGTAATTTTTGCCCATTTGTACAATGTATTGGCCTTTAAAAGTTTTATTTCACCAGTTTGATTTGGAATTTTATTGAAAAATTCTATTGATTTTTCGTATTCTTTCTGCCTGTCATAAATAACTGCTTTGAAATAGGAATATTTGTCATCATCTTTTTTAAGGTTTTTATCGATTAATGATAATGCTTCACTGTAATTTCCTTCATTAATTAAATATTCAATTCTTGGTGTTTTTGAAACTTTGAATTTTGTTTGATGGGAATCTTTTGAAGAATCAATATATAAATAGTCTTTTTCGTTATCCATTTTAATCAACTTTAATATATTATATGGTTTTTTTAATATTTAATCTACATTACTTATTTTAAATTATTTGATTTATATTGCAACTTTCATTTAAATCATAGAATATATAATTAAAATGGATATATTTTACAATCCTATTGTTTAATCAATCATTACTTTAATATAAATATACTTATTTTTGCTTTAGAATATTATATAATGACCTTTTAACATAATATTATACAAGAGGTAAAAATCATGGATTATGATGTCATTTATATTGGAAGTGGAAATGCCTCCTGGCAAGGTGGCAGATTTTTAAGAAAAGAAGGTCTTAAAATATTAATCATTGAAGAAAATCTTTATGGAGGAGCATGTGCTAACAGGGGATGTAACTCAAAGGCTATACTTGATGCACCTTATGAAATCAAATCATTAGTTGATAACTATGAGGGGGTTGGAAAATCCGGTGACTTTGATGTGGACTGGCCAAGTTTAATGAAATTAAAAAGGCAGCGTATTGCAGGAATGTCCATATTTTTAGATAGAAAATTCGATGAATATGATCTGGATGTTGCTCATGGTAAGGGCATCATAATGGATGAGCATACTGTACAGGTTGGTGAAAAGCAGTTTACCACTGATAAAATTGTAATATGTACTGGTTTAAAACCAGTCATTCCGGATATTAATGGTAGCGAATATCTGCATGACAGTAATGACTTTTTGGATATTGAAGAGCTTCCAAAACATGCAATCATCATAGGTGCCGGTTTTGTGGGCATGGAATTTGCTTCAATACTTGCTGAAGCGGGTTTTAGTGCAGATATAATTATCAGGGGAGACATGGCATTGAAATATTTCCATCAGCCTTATGTTCAAAGGGTTATAGATATTTTAAAAGAGAAAAATATTAACTTCCACTTCAATCAAACAGTTAAAGAAGTTATAAATAATTTGGAGATTGATAATCCTGAAGAACGTGTTTTAAATATTGCATGTGCGCAAAATTCAGATGAATATTTAAGAGACCCTATGGCAAAAGTCGATAATATTCCACATGAAAACGGATTTACAGTCAACTGTGAAAGCGGATTGAGCTTAACTGGGGACTATGTTATTGCAGCAATGGGTAGAACAGCTAATGTGGAAGGCATTGGTCTTGAAAATGTAGGATTAACCTACACCAAAAATGGAATTAAGGTAAACGGACACTTGCAGACAGATGTACCCAACATATATGCATCAGGTGATGTGGCGGATACGGGAATTGCAAAATTGGTAACTGTTGCCATTCACCAATCCAAATATCTTTCAAAAGAATTGCTTGGTGGAGCAGATGAGATAACCTATCCTGCTATTCCTGCAGTTGCATATACTATTCCAAGAATTGCTACAGTCGGTGTTCCAGCTTATGTTGCTGATGAAAGTGAAGAATATGAAGTTCATACAATTAAATATGGTAAATCCTATTCTGCAGTGCTTAAAAATGACATGACTGCTGAAGCCAAAGTAATTGTTGATAAAGATTTACAGATTGTAGGTGCTGAAATATTGGCTGCAGATGCAGAAAACGTTGCAAATATGTTTGCATTTATTATTAATAAAAAAATAACTTTAGAAGAGCTTGACTATATGATTTATACATTCCCGTCAAGCAGTTCCGTATGTCTGTATAAATTACATAATATTCATTATGATTTGTAGAATGGATTTTTTCAATTACAAATCTTTTTTAAAAAAAGAAGAACTTATTCTGAATTTTCTTCTTTTTCTTTTTGTTTTTCTTTTAGGTTTTCAATTCCTATTATCATATTTTTGCCTCCCGTTTTTAATTAAAAAAATCATTTTTTTTGATATATTATTATTATTTTATAATATATAAATATTTAGGTATGCCTAAAAATTTAATTAAAATTTAAAATTATTGTTTTGAAAATATATAAAATTTAAAAAAGTTGAATTAAAAAAATAAGGAAAAATTAATATTTTGATTATTGGGCTATCTGATAAGCATCATATGCCGCATATAACCGATAAATTAATCTTATTATTGAAACAACCCAGCTTCTGAATATAAACATGCCGAAAATAGTAATAATTGCAAAAATTACGAAATATATTACACCTTTTTGAACGTCCCCGGATAATGCTTGACCCAAACCAGGTATAATAAATGTCAATATTGCTGCAAGTAATGGATGCATATTCACCCTCCTTTCAATTAATTAATATTTATTTTCTTACATGTTATTTATAAAGATTATTGTTATATAATTAAAAATTGGATAAAAAACTATATTTTTGTATAGAAAATCATGATTTTTTTCTTTTATTCAATGGGTGAATTGAATCGAGAATTCGGGATATTGGAGAATTCATGTCATGATCATATTTATATTTACTGTAGAACAGTAAAAAAGCGGCAGAAAATGCCAATATTGCATTAATAAACATCATTAAATTTGTAGATGCTAATAACATATTGTCTAAATGTTCCGGACCCAAGGCCTGATCACCTATAAAAATTGATAATATTAACGTGTAGATACCACCACTTAAAATTTTACCGAATTCCTTACTTGTAGACAAAAATGAACTTGCATCAGGCAAATCCTTTTCATCAACCAATGTTAAAACATATTTATTGTTCGGAGCAGAGAACAATCCGTTACCTATACCCTGCAAAGCACATGCAACCAGTATTATATTAAAAGGTAAAAAGTCTATGAAGAAAAACATTACCATTGAAATACAAATAAAGGACATTGCGGTACCTGAAATTATTCTCGGGTCAATTTTATTAGAAAGTCTTCCTGCTAAACCTGATATTCCAATCATTATAATTGGAGATATAATAAGTATCAAACCAATGATATATTCCTCGAAATCTAAAATGTACTGTAAATGGAAAGTTAATGCTGTAATGGCTATTGTTGTAGTGAAGTAAGTAACCATTGCCGCATAATTACCAATTACATATTTAACATTTTTGAGTAATTTAATATTATAAATGGGATAGGGGTAATTTTTTTCATGTCTAATAAATAATAAAAATATAATAAAACTTATAATTACTGGAATACTTCCAAATTCATCTAAAACTGTAATTCCATATGTGAATAAGACCATTCCAACAATATATAATAAAGAACCTATTTTATCAATTTCAGTTTTTTCACTGATCCATTCGGTTTTGATTTTTGATAATAGGAACAATATTAACATTAATATAGGAATTAATATTAAAAATGCAAATCTCCAATTGGCTACGGATATCATTAAACCCATGAATGATGGTGCAATCAACATTCCAACATATCCGGCAGACCCCACAATACCCAAAGCAGAACCCATTTCATTTTCAGGCAATCCTTCTGCAATCATTACATAAAGACTAATGGACAGGGAAGCGGAAGTGAAACCTTGAATTAATCTGGCAAAAAGTAGCATAAATTGATTTATTGAAAGTACTGATATTGCTACTGAAATTAATAAACCAATAACACTTACAACAATAAACCTTTTCACTCCATATTGTGAGATAATTTTAGCAAACGGCAAGCAGACTGCAACGAGTGCACATAAATAAATTAAGTTTACCCACATTATTGTGTCTGAACTAAAATTAAAATCAATAAGTATTTGTGGAAGAGCCACAATAGTCATGTTTGCAATTAACTGCTGAATTAATTGAGCTATGGCAGCAACTAATACAATTACTTTTTTTTCTGAAATGTTAATTTTACTCACCTTTTTTTAATTATTTATTTTTTATTTTAAATAACAGTATCCTATTGATTACATTAAATATATATTAAATCTCATAAAAATATATATTATGGTGAAAAAAACTGTATGGACATTGTCATGTGTATGTTTTTCAATGTCTACATTACTAAGTTTGGTCGGAATTATTTCTATTATACAGATTTATTTTAATGTTTCAATCTATTTGGCTAGTTTATATGCAAGTATTTTTGCAGGGGCATTGGGAGTTTCAAGTGTAATTACACCAGCGTTTTTTTCAAGATTTGAGAAAAAGAAACTTATTTTGGCAGTTTTATTAATCACGGCACTGTGTAATCTAGTTGAATTTTTTGTTACGAATTACTATATTGCATTGGTTTTTAGAATTATTCCTGCAATTTTATATCCAATAGCTGTCAGTACAGCATTAACTATCGTTGGTAAAATTGATCCAAACAGTACCAATAAAGTTGTTTTAGGTGTTTCCGCAGGCAGTATTTTAGGTCTTTCCATTACTTCATATTTGGGATTAACATATGGATATCAGGCAGCGATGCTATGGTTTGCTTTGATTAATTTCTTATCATTAATATTGACATTTTTATTCATCCCCAATTTTGAAGGAAATAAAGAGCCTGTAATAGTTCAAATTGGGCATGCAAAGTCTAAATTATTTTTGTTTTCAATACTTTATGTTCTTTTTGTGATAATTGGTATAAGTATTACTTACAATTATATTCCAACATATTTGTCCCAAGTAACTCAGATTAATGGTGAAGCATTATTTATTACATTGCTGCTGATGGGTTTAACTTCTTTGGTTGGAACAACTTTAAGCGGATATCTGATTCAAAAAAACGGGAATTTGACAGTATTTTTCTATCCAGTTGGCTTTGCTGTTATAATGTTTATTTTAGGAATATTTGTTAGGATTCCTGTATTTGAATTTATTTCATTAATGATTTTTTCAATATTTGACGGATCTGCATATACAATTGCTCAGTATTGGGTTACTTCATCAGTTAGGGAATCTCCGGAATTTGCAAACGGAATCTTCTTGTTAATGTCTAATCTCTCAATATTCATTGGAACAATGATTGGTGGTATGATTATTGATATGGTTGATATAGTCTATATTTTCATAGGTTCCGTTATTATGATGATTGCAGCTATTCCATTTGTGCTTATTAGAATTAAGAAGTATCCTAATGTATATTAATTGTGCGGTTTGCTAAAAAATTTTAAGTTATCTTTTTTTTGAAAGATAATTTAAGTTTTTGAGGCAAGAATGATATTTGAATATTCTGATGGTGGAACTTCGATTCTTAATTTTAATGTTTTAACAAGTCCTTCTATAACTTTCCTGCCTTCAGGTATATTTTCATAAGTTAATCTGGAAATAGCTAAAATTCCTCCTTTTTTTACATGGCTTATGCATTTTAAAAATAGTTTAGTGTTTTCACTTCCTTGTTTATTTTGAATATCGATATGAGTATTGATGATTACACAATCGTACATTCCATTAATATCTTCAATTTCGTGGGGATTTACCTGTTTAACATTTACATCATCAAGTTTTTTATCAGTTATAAACAAGGTACTTCCATATTCGTAACTTTCCTCAACTAAAGTTGTAATTTCTTTGTAATCTAAGTTAAGAGTTTTTTTGTCGGATTTTTCACTGAGAATTAATGAAAACGCATTCTTTTCTATATCGTGTAAAAAATCAATTTCTTTTTGCAGTGTATAATAATCTTCATTTACCAAATAAATTAAGCCACAGCTTGTGTATAAATCTTTGGTTTTAATAAATGCTTTTCCGGGCCAATGGATTTCTTCAAAAGATGTTTTATAATGACTTTCTAATTGTTCAGCAATGGAATGTATGGAAGTGGATATGGCAACTAAATCATGAGGAACAATAAAATCTTTTATTACTCCCTTTGCAAATAATCTGTAGGGCTCTTTTCTGTGTTCATTAAATAAATTTGATTTTAAGTATGCATCTAGAATACTGTCCGTTTCATGTTGTCCGGAAATTCTATCTAAAAATTCGGGCATTAGTGTACCGCCGCAAGGACGACAGTTAACCTCAATTAAAACGGGTCCATTTTCATCAATCATATATTCTCCATGAATTGGTCCATATTTAATGCCGATTGCATCAGCTACTTTATATGCATATTCAATCATTTCAGCTTCACCAAGGTTTAATTCATCAACAGTTTCCATTATATCATAAATAACACTGCCTTCTCTGGTTTTTACTTTCGAATATTTCCATATTAAAGTCACTCTGTGCTTTCCGTTAGAGGATACTGTATTGACAATATACTCTTCACCTTCGATATATTCCTGGATTAAAAGTTCGGAATTAATATCTCCAAAAACATTTTCCTCATCAAATAATTCTTTAATATTTTTAATCATTTCATCTCTATTGGAAGATATTTTCACGTTTACGGATGCAGCACCGTAAATCGGCTTTATAATTACTTTATTTAAGTTTTCTTTTTCATAAAATTCAATGGCATCTTCTACAGAACATACTACTTTGCCTTTTATTGATCTTAATCCATGCTGTGCAATTCTTTTTTGCATTTCACTTTTTGAGGTCATGGCTTCAATATTTTCATATGAGTTGCCTTTGAGATTTAAGTCATCAGCCAATCTTGTTGCTAATCTCACTCCTTTTTCAGTTCCGGGCAATATCAAAATAGGATTTAATTTTCTGACCATTTCAAGAGTTTCTTCGTATGAATCTTTTTCTTTAATTACTTCATAATCTTCATTTATTAGTTCTGCGTCCTGTTGTTTGTGATGTTGATATATTTTACCTGCTTCCCCTGGGGACGGTTTTAACTCCAATTCTATAGGATTATAATTTCTGTCAACAATGTCTTGTATGAAATTTATTCCTGTAGACATACATTCCACTATTATTATGTTATCCATGTAATGCACCATCATTTTTAATTAAATAATTATATTAAAAATAAAATATATAAAATATGTTATAATATAAACTGAGAGAAGATAAAATGAAACATCCAATAGGAATGTATGTTATATCAGCAACGGAAATGTGGGAAAGATTTAGTTTTTATATCTTTTCGGGAATTTTAGTATTATTCATGTTAGAAGTATTGCATTTTTCAGTACCTTTTTGTACTTTTCTTTACGGTATAATAATTGGTTTGACATATTTTCTTCAGCTAGTGGCAGGATTTGTTTGTGATGCATATTTAGGTAATAGAAAATCCGTTATTATTGGTGGAATATTAATGATTATTGCCCAACTTGTTTTCACATACTGTGGAAGTTTGTTTTATCTAACTGCTAATGTAGCTGAACATTCTTCTTTTTTATTTTCATATCCTGAAATTGTTTTCTTAATTGGTGTCGTTGTAATGGCAGTTGGTGCTAGTTTATTCAAAGTAAGTATAACATCATTTGTTGGATTATTTTATGATGAAAATGATGAACGTTTAGACGCTGCATATACGATTTTTTATATGTTAATTAATGCCGGTGCTTTCTTTGCTCCATTGCTTTTAAATTTTGTAGTAGGAGTGAATAATCCGAGTTTATATCAGTATGGATTCTTAGTTGGTGCAATAATAATGATAATTAGTGTTGTCATGTTTTTATTGCTTAAAAATAAGTATGTCTGTTTGCCTAATGGCGAACCTGTTGGTATTATTCCTGTTTCTAAAACTCAAAAAAATATCGAAAAGAGAAAAAATGTAAACATTGACGATAAATTAAGTAAAATAGATATTGACCATTTGAAAGTAATTGTTTTGATACTTTTAGTCATTACTGTATTCTTTATAGCTCATGAACAAATATCAACATCAATTATTATTTTATCAATGGATTATGTCAACAATATTATTCCAGTTATTAACTATGAAATATTTCCGGAATTTTATTTATCTTTAAATCCTTTATTTATTGTAATATTTAGTCTGGTTTTTATTAAATTAATGTCCTTACTTTCAGACAGAAAAAAAGAACCATCTTCTATTTCAAAATTGACTATTGGTTTAATATTTCTAGCTATTTCATTTTTATTTTTATATGTTCCATTTCTTTTGGAAAATACGAAAATTGAAATGGTCTGGATGTTGCTATTTAATTTTTTCTTAGTGATTTCGGAGATATTTATAATGCCGATTTCCTTAAGTTTAATTACAAAATTATCTCCTCTAAAATATAAAACATCAATGGTTGGTATATTGTTTGTTGCAACCGGTATTGCTGAGGTATTTTCCGGTATGTTTGCAAGTGCTTTACCTAGTGGAGGAGAAACCACAATGTTATTAGGTATTATTCCTATTTCAAATATTGCTTCATTTATGGGAGTCTTTATAATATTGGCAGTTGTGGCACTTATAATTTGGGTATTGCTAAAAGGTAAAATTAAAAAATTAATGCATGATGTAAATTAATTGCCTTAATCTTCAATTAGGCAATTTTACTTTTTTTCTATTTTTTAATAAAATCAAAAATATGGTGATGGGTTTTCATAGAAAAAAATGAAAAAATATGGCTATCTTTTAGATGCTATAATATTGTTTTTTGTTCCATATGGAGGAAGTTCGATTTTATAGTTTAATGCTTTAAGCAGTGCTTCCATACTTTTTCTTCCACCATTAAACAGTTGGTATGTCGTATTTGGAATAGAAATTATTCCTCCGGTTTTAACTTTTTCAAAAATTTCAAGTAATATTTTTACGAGTTTGTTTGTATTGTTTTCTATTAGGCTTTTGTTTAAATTGATGACTACGTAGTCAAATTCTCCGCCTATGGTTTCCAGTTCTTCCGGAAGAATTTGTATGGTGTTTATATCTTTAATTTTTTGATCGGTTATGAAAAGTCCTGTTCCATATTTATAAGCATTCTCCAATATTTCTTTAATTTTTTCTACATCTAGTTCTTCGTCCATTTCCTTTTTGTTTTCTTCTGAAAGAATTAGGGAAAATGCATATTTTTCAACACTTCTTAAATATTCAATATCCTTTTGTACTTCAGCATGGTCTTCATGTGCTAAATAGACAATACCGCAACTGGAACCTACATCTTCTGTTTTGAAGTATGTTTTTTTATCTTGTTCATCGATTTCATCTATTGCCGTTTGAAAATGGCTTTTCAATTTAATACTAATATTTTTTACGGGTGTTGATTTCGCAACGGTGTCTTTTGGAACGATAAAGAATTTTAGTGCACCATAATTGTATAATTCATATTTGTTTTTGATTTTTTCTTCAAATACTTCCGGTTTTAAATAGGCATCCAGTATGGAATCTGTTTCGTGCTGACCTGAGATTTTATCTAAAAATGGTGCTGACATATTTGCTCCGCATGGGCGACAATTAACTTCAATTAATACAGGTCCTTTTTCATCGAGCATATATTCTCCATGAACCGGTCCGTATTCGATTCCAAGAGCATCTGCTACCTCATATGCATATTCAATCATTTCTGCTTCCCCAAGATTTAATTCGTTAACGCTTTCACAGGTATCATATACTATAGCACCATCTGTTGTTCTTATTTTATGGTATTTCCAGACTAAAGTTACACGATGTTGGCCTTTACAAGAAACAGTATTTACGATATATTCCTCACCATTAATGCGCTCTTGAATCAAAAGTTTATTGTTTTCAAAACCAAATCTGTTAGTTTTTTGAAATAATTCTGTTATATCTCTAATCATTTCGTCTTTATTTAAGCATATCCGCACACTAGCAGATCCGGTACTATAAATTGGTTTTATAACAACTTCATTTAATTTTTCTTTTTCATAAAATTCTATTGCCTCCTCTTTTGAAGAAACAACTTTTCCCCTAATGGATCTGAGACCGGCTTCAGCAATTTTATTTTGCATTTCATGTTTTAAAGTTATTGCATCCAGATTTTCAATAGGGTTGCATAATAAATTTAGGTCATTAGATAATTTACTTGCTAAAATAACTCCTTTTTCATTACCTGGTAATATTAAAATAGGATCCAACTCTTTTACATTTTCAAGGGTTTTTTCATATGTATCCTGTTCATAAATTAAATCAAAATCATATTTGATTGACTCATACTCTTTTTGGATAGCTTTTTTATATTTTTCTCCCACTTCTGAATCCACACTTTTTGTTTCTAATATGATAGGATGAAAACCTCTATTGGTTATATCTTCAATATAGTTAATTCCTGTTGACTTACATTCTACAATTATGATGTTTCTCATATGAATTCACCTATATTTATATTTATTTTATTTGATTTATAAATTTATTTTTTTAAAATATGTGTTATTTAGGCGTTAAATATGAATTTTTATCTTATTATCATGTTTTTAGCTATTTTTTAATGTAAGTAAGCACTTACATTCGAAAAACTTTATATACTGGCTCTTTCATATATAACTTTAAGTATGATGTGATAAATGTTATACTTTTAAGTAAATTGGAAAGATAGAAAATTAAATTATTATATTTGCATAATATATTTAATAGGTTTAGTACGGTTATCAACATCTTTTTGATGTTATAACATAAACACTAATATGATTCATCCCCAGTAATCATAAAAAAATATCTTGACTATTATTTATCCCCAGATAGATCAAGGCGACTAGGCTAATGTTAATCCATTAAACCTATTAAAAAAACTAGCCTAGTATAATTTTCTCCCATAATCTAAAATTATAAGTGCTTTTTTATTAAAGCACTTATCATTTTTCTCCCATAATCATAAGTGCTTTTTTATTAAAGCACTTATCATTTTTCTCCCATAATCATAAGTGCTTTTTTATTAAAGCACTTATCATTTTTATTTGTTTTAAACTTTGGTGTAATGTTTGCTAGATTTTTTTCTGGAAATGATTTGTTTATTTGTTTTAAACTTTGGTGTAATGTTTGCTAGATTTTTTTCTGGAAATGATTTGCACTTTTTGATTTTAGATTATTTTTTTTTGTTGATCATTGATTTGTGTTTTTATTTTTTCTTATTTGTTTTGTTTTGTGTTTATTTTTTGTTATATTATGCATGCAAGTACTTACTTTCGATAAACTTTATATAGGGGTTATTTTATATATTATTTTGAGTATGATTTATTTTACATCATATTTTTATAAAAAGTTTGAATTATAGTTCTATGGACTTAATTCATTTTTCTCCCCATAATCATAAGTGCTTTTTTATTAAAGCACTTATCATTTTTCTCCCCATAATCATAAGTGCTTTTTTATTAAAGCACTTATCATTTTTATTTGTTTTAAACTTTGGTGTAATGTTTGCTAGATTTTTTTCTGGAAATGATTTGATTTGCTTTGTTTTGTGTTTATTTTTTGTTATATTATGCATGCAAGTACTTACATTCGGTAAACTTTATATAGGAGTTGTTCTATATATTATTTTGAGTATGATGTGTTTTACATCATATTTTTATAAAAAGTTTGAATTATAGTTCTATGAACTTAATTCAATTTTCTCCCATAATTATAAGTGCTTTTTAATTAAGCACTTTTCATTTTTCTCCCATAATTATAAGTGCTTTTTTATTAAAGCACTTTTCATTTTTCTCCCATAATAAGTTAAGTGCTTTTTTATTAAAGCACTTAATTTTCTTTTTACTATAATTTTTTTAATATAATTAAATTTTAAAAAATAGCTTTTTTTCTAAAAATCAGGTTAAAAAAATAAAAAATAAAAAAGGAAAGTTAATTAAACTTCCTCTACTTCTACATCATCATGTACATATAGAATAACAATCACCAACATCACTACAGCTAAAATGGCCATAAAAAGTGAAGTTTCACCAAAAGCTGAAACAGATATTGTATTATGATTGATGGTACCTCCTGCAAATGCTGCCATTAAAACTACAGCAATAGCAGAACCGATTGCACCGATAATTTGCCTTACAGTTGTATTAATTGCAGTAGCATCTTCAAGATTACCTGATACAACACTGATTGTCCAGGTTACACAAGGCATTAAACCTAAACCTGCACCAACTGCTCTAATAATCTGGGTAAACATCATGTAATTAATGCTGGAATTCATATCATATGTCATCATTACTAAATAACCAATGATTGAAAATATGCATGAAGCGATTAATACTTTTCTAACACCTATCTTAATAGCAATTAGAGATCCTATAAAGTTAAATATAATCATTATAATTGTAGCTGGAAGTAATACAAGTCCTGATTCAGTTGCTGAGAAATAACCAACATTTTGAACAAATAAAGGCATTATAACATTTAATCCGCACATGGTAAAGTATAATATTGCAGACAATAAAGTCCCATAGAAGAAATATTTGCGTTTAAGAATTCTTAAATCCAAAAGCGGATCTTTAATGTTCAATTGGCGTTGTGAGAATAAGATTAATGTAATAAATCCAATAATGATTGGTAAAATAACATAAATTAAACTAAATCCTCTTGCAGCAATGTTTGAAAATCCGAACATTATACCAACACATGCTATTGTACATAATATTAATGAAATAATATCTAAATGGTAGGATTCAACAGTTTCGAATTCTAATTTGACTCCAATAATGGATATTAAAATTAATATTATTGCTACAATTATGAATAATAGGAATATCATTCTCCAACCGACAGAATCAATAATAATTCCTCCGACTGTTGGTGCTAAAGCAGGAGCAATTCCTATAATTAAACCGAATAAACCCATAAATTGATGCCATTTCTCTTTAGGTATAACTTTCAGTATAACGATTTGCGTAATAGGCAGTATTATACCGGCTCCAATACCCTGAATTATTCTTCCAAGAATTAAAACATGAATATTTGGAGAAATATAACATATTATAGATCCTATTAAAAATAAACCAAGACATACAATAATGATTTTTCTTATACTATATTTACGTGCAATAAATGCGGATGTTGGAATCATCACTCCTAAAACAAGTAAAAATGATGAATAAATCCATTGTGCTGTTGTTGAATGAACTTGAAAATCTCCCATTATCCCAGTTAAACCCGTTGTAACCACAGTTTGTGCAGTACTTAAAATTGTTGCAGTTATTAAAAATATCAGTAATGTTGCATTCTCTTTTGTTAAATTCATATGAATCGCCATTTTTCATTTATTATTTTGAGATAACTTATTTTAAATATTATTATTTGATCATATCAAACCAATACTTATCCTCTGCATTGTATTCAAATAATTCTTTAATTAATTCATTTCGTTCTTTGGATAATTTTTCGTATTTTTCAGGATTTTCCTTTTTAATATCCTCTAGAACTTCATGAATTATAGAATTTAAACAGCTGTCGAATTCTTGCTTTTGATTATTGTCCAAACAGTCAAATATGTCATAATTAACTGATGGTTCAATAATAAAGTTATGTCCCTTTTCAGTTAATTTTACAAGTAAAACACGTTTATCATCTGAGGAAGTCTCTTTAACAATAAATCCATTTTTTTCTAATTTGGATAAAAGAGAATTCAATGCAGAAACACTGATTCCTAAAATAACAGCTAAATTTTTTGTAGAAATATTATCTTTTCTTTTTAAAATAGCTAAAACCCTTCCTTGACCTCTAGAAAGATTATTCATTTTAGATTGATGCATTTTACTTTTCTGTTCAAAAATTTCATTGATAAAATATAGTTTATGAAATAGAATTTCATTCATTTTTTATCACACTTTAAAATAATTTACTCAAAATTTATTACAAGTACTTGCAATAAATTTATTTTACATTTTATATTATATATAATATTCTAAAATTTTTGAAAAAATTAAATTCTGGACAATATTGGATAAACTTAAAAACATTGATTTTTAATCGAATTTCAACCTAATTTATAATGTAAGCAAGCGCTTACATTGGAAAAACTTTAAATACTAATTTTTTCATATATTAATACAAGTAATCGTATTTAAATTGTAAAATAATTATATTTATCAATGATTTTTAAATTTACAATATAAACTTAAATAATTACTATATTTAAATCAATTTTCTCTCATAATAATTTATGTGCTTTTCGTAAGCACTTATTTATTCATATTTCTAAAAAGCATTGACATTTTAATTTTTACTTTTTATCCAGCATACCTGGTTGGTATTGCTTTTATACGAACATTAAATATAAAAATATTTAAATAATATAATAATTTAGGAAAAATTTCATGACATACAACAGAAAAGTTTTAATTACATTATTCTTCGTAACATTTTCACTATCAACATTATTAAGTGTATCCGGACTTTCAAATGAAATTGCCACTTATTTTAGAGTAGAAATTATGCAAAGTACTATATATCTTGGAATGTTTTTACTTATAGTTGGGATTACTGCATTGTTTTTACCCGCATATCTTTCAAGATTTGAAAAGAAAAAATTTTTGATTATATCATTATTTGTAACTATTATTACTGTTTTTCTTCAAGTTTTTATTGATGATTTTTATATTGCAGTTATATTGAGAATTATTCCGGCATTCTTTTATTCAACTGCAATCAGTTTTGCTTTAACATATATTGGGGAACTTGACCCAAACAATGTTAATAAGGTAGTTTTAGGAATAACAAGTGGGGCAGTATTCGGTGCTTCATTTTCAATCTATCTTACAACAAGTTACGGATTTGATTATGCTCTTGTATGGATTGCTTTAATCAATATGATATCATTAATATTAACTGTTCTTTTCTTGCCTGAAATGAAGGGTAAAACAGAAAGTTTCCTTAATCAGTTCCATAACGCTAAAAGTGGACTTTTTATGGTTTCAATATTTTCCATACTATTTATCGGAATTGGAGTATCAATAACATATAATTTCTTCACATTATTATTGGAAACAATAACAAAACTACCGTATGACGAATTATCCTTATTTATATTCTTCAATGGGCTTGCAGGCGTATTTGGAACAAGTCTGATGGGAAGATTGATGCAAAAAAATCTAAAATTATCAATTACAGTATATCCTTTTATTTTTATTCTGTTAATGATGTCTATGATAGTATGTATTGAAATGGAAAAACCTATGTTTGTTATATTGATTCTATTTGGTATTTTGGATGGGTCAATGCAGACTATTGCACAATATACAATAACTTCAGCAGCAAGGGACACACCGGAATTTGCTAATGGATTTTATTTGTTTATTGTTAATTTAAACAGAACAATTGGTATAGTGCTTGGTGGTGTGCTTATCGAGTCATGGTTTACTACATCAATATTAATCATGTCAGTTATTTCATTTGTAATGTCTATACCATTTATTGTATACCGATTCAAAAGATATTCATCAGTTGACTTGCTTCATAATGATGCATTTTAACCTCATCTTTTTTAAAAAAAATATAAATCCTCAACTTCAATAGTTGAGGTAGTTCAATTATTGTAATTTTAAATTGTCTATAGCATGAATAAGCTCCAGCATATGTAAGTCTTTAATGTTTTGGGTTAAATAGCAGTTTTCTTCATAGTAAAATGCAGGAATGCCTTTTTCATTTAAAGGAACAGTCAAATAAGGGCCGCTTGTTGTATGCTGAGGATCATAGTAGGAAATGTTTTGTGTGCTATTTGAAACTTTATGGGAATAATTTGAACTTAACTGATTATCAACAGGAGTAAATACGAAAGTTTCAACAGGATAATATGCGCCATGTCCGTGTATGTCTACAGCTAATGAATAGTTTCCTTTACTGATTTCAGGATATACATATTTTAAAGCTAATTCCTGACCGGTCTGTCTGCCCGGCTGGTCGTCAGGTGTCAATTGTCCGTAACTGCTGAAATCTTCAGTAACATTAACAATATAAATATCATAGGAATAGTTTAAATTGCTTGTATTCGGCAGCAGTTTAAGCAATGTCTTATGTATATCGTTTTCTAAAGGATGAATACCGACAACATAAGCTATTTTTTTAGAAGAATTTGGATTTCCAATATTTTTAATAACTTGAACGGATCCGTTGTCCTGTGTATTGTTTGCTATGACTTCAGGTTTACTTATTGCAGTGTTATTGTTATTATTGTTATTAAATAGGGTAATTGCAATGCCGAAAATTAAAAGAATAGCTATTAATAACAATATTATTAAACGATAGTTGTTTCTTCTCATTTTAATCAATTTTTATTTTTTTAAATGGCTTCAAAGCCAATAAGTTTTACTTTATTGGAAAGTAATTCAGGATTTTCATCAATTTTTTCAGATAATTTTGTAGTTATGTATTTTTTATTGTCATCCGGAAAAACAGTTGCTATTTTCAAGTCTTCATTATCCATTATAACGCTTGCTAAAAAGTTTGCTCCACTGGAAATACCAACTCCCAAACCAAATTCTTTAGCTATTCTTTTTGACATATTAATAGCATCCAAATCATCAATTAATACAATATCATCAATCAAATCTTTGTTAACTATTCCTGGAATAAAGTCATCGCCAATTCCCTCTATCATATGACTTCCCTCTTCCATTCCCATTTTAAGTATGGATAATGTACTTGGTTCAAGGGCAAATATTTTAGAATCCGGATTGTTGTCTTTTAATCTTTTTCCAACTCCCATAAGAGTTCCGCCAGTTCCAATACCGGATACAAAGGCATTTACGTCAGGAATGGTATCAATGATTTCCTGACCTGTTGTTTTATATTGAGCTTCAACATTATATTCATTATCAAATTGGAGTGGTCTATATGCATCATTTTCTATAGCAAATTCTTCTGCAAGTTCAAGGGCTCTTTTAAATCCACCATCTTCCTTTGATACAAGATGAACATGAGCACCATACATTTCAATTAGTTTTCTTCTCTCAAGAGATGCCCAGTCGGGCATGAAAATATGGACTTCATGACCATAAAGAGCACCCATAGCACTAAATGCAATACCTGTGTTTCCGCTTGTAACTTCTACAATGGCCTGACCATCTTTTAAATTGCCGTTTTCTTTTTCTTTTTCCAGGATATATGATGCGATTCTGTCTTTTATGCTTCCTGAATAATTGTAGTATTCAAGTTTGGTATATATGCTACCCTGCTTTTCCTCATATTCATAATTGATTTTTATAGTTGGTGTATTACCAATTAATTTTCTGACATTCATAACAATTCAATCCAATTTAATAATATTAATAATTTGTATTTCAATTAAAAAATACTTTTCTTAAATAATGTGATTGATAAAATATATTTGTATGAAAAGATTGGTGGAAATATTCCACTTGGTCTACATGTTATTGTTAATGTAATATTATTTTGATAATGCTGTTATTATATTGGTATTATTCATTGATTAAATCAATATTTGTTCTATTATGGTATATAATAATCACATATCTTTTCAAGTATTTTGCATGAAAATTACTGAAATTAAAATTTGGAGTTATTTAAATATTATCTTTGAATTTTGTCTATCCTAAATAATATAAAATTTATATAAGTTCTTTTACAAAAAGAATTTTGTAAGTAAATATTAAATTTCATTTTTTTTAAATTAAATAGATATTTTGTCTAATATACTGGATTTAAAATTCTGTTTGGTCTGATAAAATGAATTAATATGTATTTATTTACATTTATCTGGATTTTTTAATCTGGGTCGGTGTGATAAACTACGTTTATCATATGTGTAAGTAAAAAATTGTATGATAGGAGGAGATTTTATCAAAAATAAGAAATACAAATCGATATTTTTTATTTTGATATTATTCTTATTCGTATCTTTATTGGGGGCTGCAAGTGCAGTAGAAGATTCGACATTGAATAATACGATAACAACGACATCGGGAGGTGGTGTGTTATCGGTTCCAATTGTCGAATCTGCAGACGTATTGTCTGCACAAACATATGAAATTTCAGGTTCTTCATTTGATGATATTCAAAATTTTTTTGATACAACTCAATTAGAATCTGGAGACATTGTTTATTTAGGAAATACTAATTATCGTTCAACATGGCAAGCACATGAAACAAAATATATTACTCTTAATACTAATGGAATTATTATTAGTGGTGGTAGTTTAGCAAATCCTAATGGTATTTCTACTTTAGATGGAAATATGGGTAGAATATTTAAATTAAATGCATCTGGAATTACTTTAACAAATATTGAATTTACTAATACCGGAGATTCTAATGGTGGTGCAATAACTGGTGAGTCATTAGCTACTAATACTATTATTGAAAATTGTAATTTTACTAATAATAAAGGTGCTTGGGGTAATCCGGGTACTGCAATTTACTTAAGGGGTTCAAATTCTGAATTTAATAATTGTAATTTCAAGGAAAATTATGTGTCAGGTAGTTTAATTCACACTACTGGTACAACTAATTTTAATAATTGTATTTTTGATAATAATAATGATCCTGGTTGGAGTGTAACCTATCTCATTAATAACGAGGGTATTACTAATATAAATAATTGTAATTTCACAAATAATCATCCTGGAGCTATTTACAGTACAGGTACTACAAATGTAGTAAATTCAAATTTCACTGATAATAATGGTGGAGCTGTTTATAGTGGTGCTGATACTGAAATTAAAGATTGTAATTTTAAAGGTACTATAGGAAGTTCTGTAACTGTTATTAGTCAGGGTTCCACTAATGTGAAAAATAGTAATTTCACTGATAATGCAGGTGCTGGTATTTACAGTGTTGGTAATGTAGAAATTACTGATTCTGTTTTAAAAGATTATAATGGTGCTCAATATAATAATAAAAATATTGGTGCTGTTTACAGTGGAGGAACAACAACTGTTGAAAATTCTATTTTTGAAAGAAATACTGCTACTAATGATGGCTATGGTGGTATTTACAGTGAAGGTACTACAAATGTAGTAAATTCAAATTTCACTGAAAATACTGGAGGAGCTATTTATAGTGGTGCTAATGCTGAAGTTAGTGGTTGTATTATTGCTGATAATAGTGGAACTCATTCAGCAGTTGATGTTTATGGTACTGCTATTATCGATAATTGTAATTTCACTGGTAATACATTAACTAATAATGGTCATGCTGGTGCATTATCAGTAACCGGTGATAATTCTAAAATAACAAATTGTAATTTTGATAATAACAAAGCTGGATATGGTGCCGCTATTTATAATACTGGTGAAAATTTATTAATTGATAACTGTAATTTTACCAATAATATGTTGACTGTCAATTACGGTTATGGTGGTGCAATACAAAGTACTGGTGCTTCTACATCAGTTAAAAATTCTAAATTTAAAAAGAATGATGGTGGAGCATCTGGTGGTGCAATTGAAGCTGGATCATCAGGTTTCACTGCATTAAATTGTGAGTTTGAGGAAAATACTGCTAATGATGGTGGTGCCCTCTATATTAATCATGATGATGCAATCATAACAAATTGTAATTTCACAAGTAACTCTGCTGCTAATCAAGGTGGAGCTATTTACATTGCTCAAGACTGTTATAATGCTGATATGAGTTATTGTAATTTTAAAGATAATTCTGCTACATCAGGTACAGCTATTTATGCTGCAGACGGTGCTAATGGTAAAGTTTCTGATTGTAATTTTGAAGGTGTCACTGATTTAAGTGTTGATGGGGAATATCCATATTTAAATTTTACTTTAACAATGGATGCTTCAAATATGGTTGTTGGTGATATTGAAGGTAAACCTAGTGGATCTGTAGTTCCACTTGTTGGTGTGGAAATTAAATTGGAAATCCGTAATTCCACTGGAGATTGGGTTGAAACTTATACTCAAAATACTGATGATAATGGTCAAATTTCTTATGATTATTCTCATCTTCCAGTTGGAACATATAAATATAATGCTACCTATTTGGATGGAAAATCTAAAGAAGGTACTTTTGGTACTGTTGAAGTTGAAGGAGACAAATTTTCTGATATTCAAAATGCAATTGATAGTTTAGATTCTGGAGGAGTTATTATTCTCAAAAACATCACTTATCATAATGATATTGATAGTAATATGGTTATTGGTAATACTATTAAAATTATAGGTAATAGTGCTGTTTTAGATGCAGAAGGCGAATCTAGAGTTTTTAATATCAATAGCAATAATGTGTATGTGGAAAATGTTACTTTTATAAACGGTAATGCTGAAAATGGTGGTGCCATTTATATTGGTAATGATTGTCATAATGAAGATATTAACAATTGTACTTTTAAAGGAAATTCTGCTACATCCGGAATTGCCATTTATTGTGAAGGAACCAGTGATGGTAAAGTTTCTGATTGTAATTTTGAAGGGGTTTCTGATTTAAGTGTTAATGGAGGATATCCTGAGTTAACTTTAACTTTAGCAACAGATTTATCAAATGCTGTTGTGGGTAATGTTGAAGGAAAACCAAGTGGCACTATTCCTTTAGTTGATGAGGAAATTAAATTAGACATTTATGACTCTAATGGAGCTTATGTTGAGACCTTTACTAATACAACTGATAGTAATGGTCAGATTGTCTATAATTATGCTCATCTTCCTCTTGACACCTATAAATATAATGCTACCTATTTGGATGGAAAATCTAAAGAAGGTTCATTTGGTGTTGTCGTAGTTCAAGGTGATAAATTTTCAGATATCCAAGATGCAATTGATCATGCAGATCCAGGAACAGTTCTTGTTCTAAAAGATATCACTTATACAAATGATATTGATGGGAAGATGGATATTGATAAATCTATCACAATTATAGGTAATGGTGCTGTTTTAGATGCAGAAGGCAAATCAAGAATATTTGATATTCACGCTAACAATGTGAATTTGGATAATATCACTTTTATTAATGGTGTTGCTAATGATGGTGGTGCTGTTTATATTGCTGACGGCTCTAATAATATTGGCATATCTAATTCAACATTTTCAAATAATGCTGCATCCAATGATGGTGGTGCAATATTTATACAACATAGTACATATGCATTAAACTTCAATAATGTAACTTTCACTGAAAACACTGCTGGAAGAGGTGGAGGAGGAGTAAAAAGTTATTCCACTGGAAGTGGTGTAAACTTTGACAACTGTTCTTTCATTAAAAACAATGCTACTGGTGATGCTGGTACTACCGACAGTGAATTTGGTGGTGGAGGATTATGGTGTTATAATACTGTAACTCATATTACAAATTGTACTTTTGATTCAAATAGAGGAAG
>ONIK01000025.1 GCA_900317865.1 uncultured Methanobrevibacter sp.
AAAATTGAAAGTTTATAATTGAACTTTATTTAAAATTAATGTAAAAAATTAGTAAAAAATTGAACTGTTATTAATAACTAATAATTTCCGCCAACACTCATTATCATAAAAAAAAGAAATTAAAAGAGATTTATAAATCTCTTCCGAAAATATGTACTGCTGCAGTACCTCCGGTACCACCTATGTTGTGAGTCATACCGATTTCTGCACCATCAACTTGACGTCCGCCAGCTTCTCCTCTTAATTGCCATACGATTTCAGCAGCCTGAGCAATACCTGTAGCTCCGAGAGGGTGTCCACGAGCTTTAAGACCACCTGAAGAATTGATTGGGAAATCACCGTCAATTTCAGTTTGGCCTTCTTCAATAGCTATTCCACCTTTACCTTTTTCAGCAAATCCTAAGTCTTCAACTGCCAAAAGACCGTTGATTGAGAAACAGTCATGGACTTCAGTAACATCAATATCCTTTACAGTAACTCCAGCCATTTCATAAGCTTTTCTGGAAGCTACTTTAGTTGATTCAATAGTAGTAATATCTTTTCTGTCATGTAATGTCAATGTTCCTGAAGCTTGTGCGGAAGCCTTTACATAAATTGGAGTGTCAGTATATTTTTTAGCATCTTCAGCAGGCACCATAACAATAGCCGCTGCTCCGTCTGATACGGGAGAACAGTCTAGTAATGTTAAAGGATCTGCTACCATAGTAGAGTTGATTACCTTATCTACACTGATTTCAAATGGGAATTGTGCATTTGGATTTTTAGATGCATTTTTGTGGTTTACAACTGAAAACTGTGCCAATTGTTCACGGGTTGTACCGTATTCGTGCATGTGTCTTTTTGCAATCATTGCATATAATGACGGGAATGTAGCTCCTTGCTGAGCTTCCCATTCCTGATCTGATGCAGTTGCAATAGCCGGAGTAGCATCAACAACATCAGTCATCTTTTCAACACCAGCAGAGATTACTACATCATGAAAACCTGATGCAACAGCCATGATACCTTGTCTTAAAGCCAATCCTCCTGATGCACAAGCAGCTTCAACTCTTGTGGTTGGAACAGGGTTTAAACCTACATGATCGGAAATAAGGGCTGCAATATGTTCTTGTTCTACAAATAATCCTGAAGACATGTTTCCAACAAACATTGCTTCGATTTCATCTCCCCCCATATCTGCATCAACCAAAGCCTTTACACCAGCTTCAGCAATCATGTCTCTGAAGGAGTAATCCCATAATTCACCGAATTTTGTTTGTGAAACACCAATAATAGCAACGTCTCTCATAATCTAACCTCCCTACATTTTAATTTTACCTTTGAATTTAGCATAAACAGCATAATCAACATAAGTTTTGTTGGAAATGATTTCTTCCGTTTTAGGAGCCAAATCTCTTTTTTCAGTTATTTCATCAGTTACTTCCAAGGTGAATCCGTCACTACCTGCACCTGAACCGTATGATACAACAAATATTTTGTCTCCAGGTTCAGCTACATCCAAAATGTTGGATAATGCAAGAGGCACAGCACCGGAATATGTATTTCCAATGTTTGGAGTTAATAATCCTCGAGAGTATTGTTCAGGAGTAAATCCTAATTTTTTAGCTGCCCTTAAGTAAAACTTACCATTTGGTTGGTGGAAACAGGCATAATTATAATCAGCAGCTTGAGTATCAGTCAGTTCAAATAAGTTTTTAGCTGCACTCAATACATGCTTGAAGTAAGCTGGTTCTCCGGTAAAACGGCCACCGTGAGATGGGTAGTCTTCACCTTCCCTTCTGTAAAAATCGGGAGTGTCAGTTGTAAAACTGTAAGTCTCTTCTATTTCAGCCAAAGTGTTTTTCTTACCAATGACATAAGCGGCACCACCTGCAGATGCGGTATATTCCAAAGCATCTCCAGGAGCTCCCTGAGATGTATCAGCACCAATAGCTAATCCGTATTCAATTCTGTCACTTTCAACAAGACCCATTGACATTTGGATACCCGCAGTTCCTGCTTTACATGCAAACTCCAAATCAGCTGCAGTCATGTCAGGTGTTGCACAAACAGCTTCTGCAACAATGGTTGCTGTTGGTTTTACTGCATATGGATGTGATTCAGAACCTACATAAACGGCACCAATCTTTTGTGGATCTATCTGAGCTCTTGCTAGAGCATATCTAGCAGCGGTAACTGCAATAGTTGCAGTATCTTCATCAGCAGAAGGAACAGATTTTTCGTTGACTACTAAACCATTAGATAAAGCTACAGGGTCATCTCCCCAAACTTTAGCTATTTCTTCCACTTTTATTCTGTATGAAGGCACATATGCCCCATATCCTACAATTCCTACCATTAAATCACCATAAAATTTATCTTTATGAAATAAAATTATAAAAAGTATTATAATTAATTAATATTTGTTTTTAATTATTATATAAAGGTAACTACAAAAAATAAGAATTTTAATAAAAGATAAGAAATTTTTTTAAAAAAATATATTATTGAATATGCAGCTGCCGGGATTCGAACCCGGGTTGTAGGCTTGGAAGGCCCAAGTAATAACCAGACTATACCACAGCTGCAAAAGTAAAAGTGCGGCGTCCGGGATTTGAACCCGGGTCTCTAACGTGGCAGGCTAGAGTCTTAACCAGGCTGGACTAACACCGCATAAAAATAAACAACAATATTATATTATATAATTATGGTATATAAAAGTTTTGTTTTTTTCTCGTTTATCAATTAACTTTTCCTTGCAAGGACACAAATCCAGTCATTTTTATTATCGATATAAGCCATAAAATCTGTGAAACCGGTTTTTTCAAGAGTTTCCTTCAATACATCTTCAGAATATATCTTCATATCCAAAAGCTCAACTAAATCATCGTATTTTTCCATTTCACCTTCTCTGTAAACAGCTTCATTACAGAAAAATACCAGTCCGCCTTTTTTCAATACACGGTTGACCTCTTTTAAATCATTGACGAAATCCGGCCAAAAATATATCGTTTCAAAACCGGTTACAATATCAAAAGTTTCATCTTCAAAAGGCATATCAGATACTGATGCCTGAATTACATCAACTTTACCTGCATCAATTGCTTTTTTGTTGATTTCGATTGATTTTTCTACACTTATTTCTGAATAATCTATTCCGATGACTTTACCTGTACTGATCAGTTTTGCAAACCTTTCAATATTTTTTCCGCCGCCGCATCCGATATCAAGAATTATATTATCAGGCAGGATATTAAAATGACTCACTCCCCATTGAGCCATCATTTCATGAGATTTGTTCATTCTGTCAAGGATTTGTCGTCCTAATCTGCCTACTGGTTTTCTTGCATTTATAATCAGTTTCTTGTCTTCAATGTGGTGACCTGTATTTACTTTATCTTTACTCATGTTAACACCTATTTTTTAAATCCTTTTCTTGTTTTTATAGCCTGACCCGTTTGAAAATTATTGATTTCAACAGCAGATAATAATGATTTTCCGTAAGCCAATAGCTTGTCTTCTTCATTAACAATTAAAACCTCATCACGGGCTCTTATGTTTTCATCGCATTCTATGACGAATTTTGAAAATACGCTTTTTCCGTCAAGTGCGAAGGGCTCTGAGTCCTTGTTTACTACAACACGATTTTTTGGATATGAGGCTGCAGCGTGCAGTCTTTTAGCTCCTTCCTTGGATAATACAAGGTATGAATCTGATGCCCTCATATTGACAATCAATGTTTTTCCGTCATAGATATGTCTGATTTTGCCTGTCTTTTTACTTTTTTCTACGTTGATATTGCCCTTGAACAATGCTTCACCGACACCCCATCCGAACTGGTAGTCCGCTATTGCCTTAAGCTTTTTAACGTCGTCTTTTGCATATCTTATTTCATCATCTACTTTATCTTTCAAATCTAAATCGAGGTTTCTGACAATTCTCGGATGGATGAGAACCTGTTCATATTCCCCTGCGAATTCATCCAAAAATGTTTTAAGGTAATCTTTACTGTCGCTGTCCCATATTTTAGGAGCAGCATTCTGACTTAATGGATATAATTCATCAATTTCAAGTGGTATAAGTCCAAACGGAATGTCCATTACCATAAAGTCACTGTCATCCAGATGCACATCATGTCTTTTTCCGCAGACGTAAAACTCCCCCAGCTTGCCTGAAATAAATTTGGAATAAGGCTTTCGTGAAGGAGGAAGAATTATCAAATCACGTTTTTTAGGCATTTCTTGAAGCTTATCATGATGTCTTAAAACCTCAGACCTGCCCAGGGATTCCGGACCGGTGTAGAAAAATGCAGATTTCTTGCTTCTCGGATCATACTGCTCAAAGTTTTCATTATAATTTTTAAGCTGGCGGACAGCATCAAGAAGTGCAGGATGTGCTCTGCAGCGTTCTTCAACAAGTTCCATAAGACTTCCTTCATAAATGGCCTGTCTTATTAATCTGAGTTCTGCAAATGAAACATGCAAGTTATGCTGGGCAATTAAATCCCTTCTCTCCTTTTTAGGCATTGCCCTTAAATCATCGGGAGTGTATTTGGAACATACTTCACATGAACATGGCATTTCCTGGAGATTTTCCAGTTTGAATGTTCCTCTGGTGGATAAAAGCCTGTCATCTTCCGCATATAATATATATGCCGCTGAGTCAAACAAATCACATCCCATTGCAACGGCAAGTGCAAATACCATAGGATGGCCAGCTCCCATTAGATGGCGTGCGGTATTGTCCGGAAGATACATCATTGAGTTCATTACAACGTCTACAAGCTCCTTGTAGTGATAGGATTCCATCAGAGGCACAACGGCACCGATTGGATATAAGTCAGCATCCAGTTTTGAAAGTTCACTGGCACATTTCTGTCTTAAATCCATGAATGTTGATCCCTGAACTACTGAATTCAAAAGCATTTCAATATTGTTTTGCTTTTTAAATTCAACTGCTTCTTTTGCACGTTCAATAGTTATTTCCAAATCGCTTTCGGCCTTTTCCCTTTCCACAAATGGCGCTGTTGGAATGTCAAGGCTTGTTCCAATATCTGTTCCTATCATTTCCTGATATTCAATGACTTCCTTGTTTGTAATGTCCACATCACCATAAACGGACAGCTGAAATGAACCTGAATCCGTCATGACCGGACCGTCAAAGTTTATTAAATTATGAAGACCTTCATCAATAGCTTTCTGCTTTAAATCCTCATCTTTATAAATCAAATAAGCATTAGTAATCACTATATCTGCGCCGTACTTTTTAACATCGATTTCCTGCTTGCGCGGGTGTATTACAGGCATCAATGCAGGTGTTTTTACATCACCATGTTTTGTCTTTAAAACACCGACTCTTCCTCTCATATCTTTAGCTTTTATTTCAAACATTTAATTTACCTTAAAACAATTAGTTAGAAATAATGTATTTAAAAAAAATTATTTAAATTTAACCTATTTAAAAAGAATCAAAAAAAGGATAGATTGAACCCTCACTTTCCATGTCCGGAAAATAAAAAATATCGAATTTAGAAAAAAAGAAAAAAATAAGGTTAAGTGTGGATTAACCTTAATTCGAGGCAAAAAGCCCCTTGTTTACACAATGCGAGCGTTTGATTTCAAAGCACTTCATTATCTTTCATTATGGATTAATTTATTTGGAAAAAGGGTGTGTTTTTTTAGTCCTAAATTTATATCAAGGAGGAAATCATCACAAAAGATTAATGGCGCTCCAATTTTAGATAGCTTCCGTTTCTGATACAGAGATGCTTTTATTATGGGAAAGGAAATTGTTGGGAATTGAATTTAAAACTCAAATCTGCACTGAACCTTGAAACCATCTTCGAAATCAAAACCCTGTTTTTAAAAGTTCATCTTTAACCTGAAGTTTGATTATTATTTGAATCGGAATCATTCAAATCCTAAATATTTTGAAATCTTTCGCAATGGATTTCCGGATTGAACAATCCGATCAAACCCGACTCGGCAGGTTCAGCATCGTCAATTGATATAGCTGAAACCTCCGGGACTTTAGCGAAAGACAACATAATAATCAAAAACATCAATACAATATTTTTCCTACTATGCATTTTTCACCTCACTAATTAAACTCCAACCTTCGGAATTATTCATGATTTATCATGAAGTTTTTTCAAAGAATTATTCTCAAATTTTTGAATATTCCAAAGATTGTTAGTAGATATTAACTAATAAGTAGTATATAAAGTTTTTTATTTAAATAGGCATTTATCACCAATAACTAAGGAAAAAAAGCAATTTAAAGCGAAAAATTAATCGGCTGAAAAGGCTTGAAATTCAATGCACCAAAGCCAAAAAAGTCCAAAAAGAGGGTACAAAATAATGATAATCCCAAAGCAGATATAACAAAATATTACTTTTTTAAGCAAAATATAAGATTAAAATGCTTATTTTAATCAAATATGAAAAAATATTAACTGATTAAATCTAAATTCAATTAAAATTACTCTTTCAATCCAAAAAAGACTAATTAATTAAAAAGCTTTTTAAAAAGGAATTAGCTAGATTAAATGAATTTTAAATCGCTTTGAAAGAAAAATGTTAAAATTAAAGCGAATAGAATTTCAGAAATCTTATCAGATTTTGGCAAAAGACGATTTATCAACTTTTAAAAAATCAATGAAAAAGAAGATATAACAAAATCAGCACCAGTATAGCTGATTTAATAAGAATTCAGAGTTTTAAATTACTTTTTCAATACTCAATAATTAACCATCTGATATGTTGCATACATTCCGTACGCCCAGACGATGAAATTGATAATGCTGAATGCAAAGGAATAAATTGATATGAAATGAGTTGCCACCGCCACTGCAAATATTATAAGCGCTTTTTTATAATCTCCTATGTATGCAATACCAAGACCAGGTAAGAAAAATGATATGGCCAATGCAATTGCTCCGTCTCTGTCAATCATAATAATAACCCCATTAAACTATGAATATACATCTTTTTAATTAATTATTTATATTTTTACATCAAAAGTATTATTAGATACAATGAATTATGAAAATAATGCTCGCGTAATTAATGACGATATCTTTGATTTGATAAATCAATGTTTCGATGAGGAAAGAAGTAGTCGAAATAATGAAAGCAGACTCAATTTTTTTGATACTTATAACAATTACTTTGTTTTAACAGATGATGGATCTTATTCTATTAACTCCAAAGAAATAAATCATAAAATTGAAACATTACATACATCTACCGGTGCAATTAGTGAGGCATTTGAGAAATTTATTAAGCCGATGAAGTTCGACTACTCAAAAGACATTGCGATTTTGGACATCTGTGCAGGTCTTGGCTATAACTCATCAGCTGCAATAGATGATTTTTTGAAAAATTCAAAGGATTCCAGCTTAACGATTGATATGGTTGAAATATCTGCAGCCACACTTGCATGCGGGCTTCTGGTGCCTTCACCAATCAAAGCCCATGACATTACACGAAAAGCAATTGAAGATGAACTTATTAAAACAGGTTATGCAACCCTAGAACTGGAAAAAGCCGAAATACCCTCAAACATCAACATCAATGTTTTCATTGAGGATGCAAGACAAACTGTTCAGAAGCTAAAGGACAACAGCTATGATGCAATATTTTTGGATCCCTTCAGCCAGAACATGGCTCCTGAGTTATTTTCACTTGAATTTTTTAAAGAGTTCAGAAGAATAATAAAAGACAGAGGAATAGTTGCAACATACACCTCATCAGCACCTGTCAGAGCAGCGTTTATTGAAGCTGGCTTTTATATTGGTCTTGGACCGATTTTCGGACGCAAACAGGGAGGCACACTTGCCAGTCCTTCACAGGAAATGCTGGATATATCCCTTCCCAAAAATGACGAAATAAGAATTGCCCTATCAGATGTTGGAATACCATTCAGGGATCCCGGATTAAACAATTCAAGCGAATATATTCTAGAAAAAAGAACCCAGGAAAGACATGAAAAAAGGCACAGCACCAAAATATCCTCAGCAGTCAAGACACCAATATTTTTAGCCCAGGAAATGGATGATGAAAAACTGAAAAGACGTGTCGAGCGTAATCTGGCAAAAATGAATATTCCGTCAACAACATCACCAGAAGCCAAATATATCGTTGAAATCGAAAACGGCTACGAAGAAAAACAGAGCATTGAAAATAATTCCAGAGACAGAATTTTAAATATGAAAAAAAGATTAAAAAAAGTTAAAAAAGGTGATTATGAATAAATCATTTCACCATTCTTTAATGCATAAGCTGCATCTTTTGAAGATAATACGGATTCGGAAATTGCTTTTAATGCACGACCGCTGGATACATGTTCGTTTCCAAATACACTCCAGTCCGCATCACAGTTAGCACAGAAGATATGTCCTTCCGCACTTCCACCTTCTTTTTGGCCTGTAGCAGGGAAAACACCATAATTTGATGTTTCATCACCTGTCCAGAAAATACCCCAGTACAATTCAGTACTTCCACAATAAGGACAGACTCTTTCAAATACTGTCATGTAGAATTTATATCCATATTCTGAAAGTTCACCTGAAGCTGAAGGTCTTCCAATAGCCATAATTGTTTTATTATCCGGTGAAACACCATATCTTGAATAACATAACGTTTCATCATTATCTTTCACTGCAGAAACATTGATTATACTGCTTACATAAAAGTCAGTAGCTAAATCATGTGATAACACATTATGGATACCGTTTTCTAAATCCAAATCAAGTTCTGCAAAACCTATTTTATCGGTTCCGACAATATATGAAGTATTGTCAACGATAATTTCCATATCTCTATTGGATCCAACGGAAGCGTCAGAATTGATTAATATCGCTTCGAACTTGACAGAACTGCTGTTACTTTCAATATCTGATGCTATAACAGATGGCAAGACCACAATTGTGTTAGAGCACATATCATTATTGACCGGATTTATTGCAGTTAAAATGTAAGAACCAGGTTCTAAATTAATATTTAATTTGGCTACCCCTTCTGCATCAGTTATTCTTGAATAGAAAACACCGTTAATGTTAAATGTAACTTCAGTATCAGCCAATGGGCTTCCGTCAGTATTCAAGAAGCTTGCATAATACTGGGTATCATTTTTATATATTTTGAAAATATCAGATCCTGAAATGGATGGTAAAACCGTAACCTTATTTGAATATGATAAACCATTTTGATGAATGGCTGTTAATATATATTCATCAGGAAGCAAATTAATATTTAAACGTGCAATACCGTTTTCATTGGTTTTACGGTTATAGAATACACCATTGATATTAAATGTAATGTCACTGTTGGCCAAAGGATTACCGAAATTATCCAAAACGGAAATATAATATTGGGTATCATTTTTATAAATCTTTTGAATATCATTACCGACCAACGTGGATAAAACCTCAACATCACTGTTCAAATCCATTAATTTTGAATCGTAATTATAAAATGCAGAAATTGAATAATTTCCAGGAATCAAATTTATAGCAAGAGATGCTACTCCATTAGAATCTGTGATTCTAGTATAATTTACCCCATTAAGGTTTATAATTACTGAAGCATTTTCAACAGGATTATCAAAATGAGTTAAAGTTACAGAATATCTCGTTCCATTCTTATAATACATTGACACATCCCTAGTCTCTAAAGAATAATCATCCTGACTAGTGGATATGATATCTTGAGGAACTAAAGCAGTACCCGAAGGGGGTTCCTCCTCTGAATCACTCAATTCAAGCTCATCACTTACAGCACCACTATCAACAGCGGAAACAGCTGAAATTGACAGCATGAAGAAGAGTGTTATAAATAATAAAGTAATTTTTTTATTAAACATATATTAACCTCGTTAATATGAAAAATGTAAAATCTTGTTTTACATCGGCATTATAATCTTATAAAACTTTTCTTATAAAAAGCTTTGTATTTTCAAAAAGGGCACAAATAAGGCTAAAAAGCTAAAATAAAGCACAAATAAAAGGAATTGATTTTTGCCTATTGGCAAATACTTTTTAAAAACAATCAAAGAATGAGTATTTAAGAAATTAAAAGTCTTAAATTGCTTATTTTTAAAACAAAGTATAAGAAAAAAATACCTCAATTATACCGATATTATATAATGTGACCAAAAGAATGAAAAAAATAATTGATTGAAAGTAAATGATATGGAAATAAAAAGAGAAAAAAAGTGGAATTAAAAAATAAAAGCCTTATTCCACAGTTACACATTTTGCCAAATTTCTTGGTTTATCCGGATCAAAACCTTTTTCGATTGTAATATAATATGATAAAAGTTGAAGCGGTACAATATATACAAGAGGAGCTATAATTTCACTGACATCAGGATTGATTTTAAATAATTCAGGAGCCTTTTCTACAAGTTCCTCATCATCAGCCGCACCGAAGGCAAGAACATGAGCTCCACGAGATTTTACTTCTTCAAGATTACTCATTGTCTTTTTATATGAGTCACCCGGAGGAATCACTACAACCACAGGTATTCCTTCATCAATCAATGCCAAAGGACCATGCTTGAGCTCTCCTGCAGCATATCCTTCACCATGTATGTATGAAATCTCCTTTAATTTTAGAGCCCCTTCCAGTGCGGTAGGATAACAGTATCCTCTTCCGAGATAGAAGAAGTCTTTTGCATAATTGTATCTCTGTGACATGGACTTGATTGATTCCACATCTTTCAAGACCTCATCAATGTAGTCAGGAACCTTTTCAATTTCCGCCAATAGCTTTTCGTCTTTTGCCATAAGTGCTGCGAAGATATAAATAGCAGTTAACTGTGAAACATAGGTTTTTGTTGCTGCAACACCTATTTCAGGTCCTGCCTGGGTCTGTATTACATACTGTGCCCTTCTTGTTATTGATGAGCCTGCAACATTTACTATTCCTAATGTCTTTGAGGTTTCATTTGCAACATCAAGTGCCTTTAGTGAATCTGCAGTTTCGCCTGACTGTGAAATGAATATTACCAGAGTATCTTCTTTAAGAGTTTTTGCTGAGAATTTAAACTCTGATGCTAAAATCACCTCAGTAGGAATTCCAGCAAGTGATTCAAGAAGATATTTACCTGTTAATGAAGCATGATATGATGTTCCACAGGCCACAAAGCATATTCTTGAAATATCATCAAAATCATCAATGATTTTCTGGATGTTTTCCTTTTGGGTCAGTGTGTTTTGAACTGCTGTTGCCTGTTCGTTGATTTCCTTTATCATGAAATGGTCATATCCTTCTTTTTCCGCCATTTCCGGAGTCCAGTTGATTGTATCAATTTCTTTATTAATCGGATTGTCAAATTCGTCATGGACAACCACTCCATTCTTATCCAAAATAACAATTTCACCCTTTTCAGGATAGATAATGTCTTTTGCATATTTCAGAATAGCTGGTGAGTCTGAAGCAAGATAATAACCGTCATTACCCAAGCCCACAATTAATGGTGAGTCTTTTCTGGTTGCAACAATCTTATCCGGCTCTTTTGATGATATCACAGCTATTGCATAAGCGCCGTCAAGAATGTCTATTGTCTTTCTGACTGCATGTTCAAGGTCAAGCCCTTCATCCATGAACTTGTGAATAAGATGAGGAATGACCTCAGTATCGGTATCTGACTTGAAGGTATATCCTTCTGCAATCAAGTCTGCTTTTATTTTGCTGTTATTTTCAATAATTCCATTGTGAACAACAGCTATTGTATTTTCCTCATCGAGCTGAGGGTGAGCATTCAATTTTGACGGATCACCATGTGTAGCCCATCTTACATGAGCAATACCGAAATTGCCCGGCATGTTAGGCAAATCCAATTTTTTGTTAACTTCATCAATTTTACCTTTATCCTTTTTTACATGAATTTTTTCATCATAAGTAGCGAGTCCAATTGAATCGTAACCTCTATACTCCAATTTTGAAATACAGTCAAAAAGAATAGGGGCCACATCCTTGTTATCGTCCTTTAATATACAACCAACAATACCACACATGTAAAACACCTTAATAATTATAAATATCCTTGTAAAGCTTTACAACTTCCCCAATAATTAAAATAGCTGGAGTTTTGATGTCCTTTTCGGAAATATTTTCCAATGTTCCAAATATCACATTTTCATCAGGCAGTGTTCCGCTTTCTATAACACATACTGGAGTGTCTTTATCTCTATACTTCATTATTTCAGTAGTATTTTCCTTAATGTTTCCAATGCCCATTAGAATAATTAAGGTATCTGCAGTATAATCCCAGTGAACCTGACTTTCAGCTTTTGTCGGGTCTTCATGACCTGTTACAATTGTAACTGAAGTTGCAACGGCCCTATGAGTTACTGGTAGTCCCAAGGAAGTTGGTGCTCCAATAGCTGAAGTAACACCCGGAATAACTTCAAATTTGATATCATGTTCCATTAAAGCTAAAATTTCTTCTCCGCCACGACCAAATACAAAAGGATCCCCTCCTTTTAGTCTGACAACATTCTCATGCTGTTGAGCCTGCTTTATGATTAACTCATTAATCTGATCCTGTGTTTTATAATGTTCGCCTGCCTTTTTGCCGACATATATCCTTTCTGCTGTTTCGGGAGCATGTGCCAATATTTCTTCATTAGCCAGATAATCATATAAAACAACATCAGCTTTATTTAGTGCTTTAACGGCTTTTAGAGTTATTAAGTCTGCATCTCCAGGTCCTGCACCTATTAAATAAACTACCATCTTATCACTTTCAATCTATAAAAATCCTTTAAAGAAGTTCAAACCATCAGTTGAGCCCAATATTTCTTCACAAGCCCTTTCCGGGTGAGGCATCATTGCACAAACCAGTCCAGATTCATCACATACACTTGTAATAGCTTCCATTGAACCGTTAGGGTTTCTATCTTTAAATTGCAATACAATTTGATCTTGATCTTTCAGCAAGTCAATATCTTCTGTGTAAAATCTACCTTCTGCATGAGCAATTGGTATTTTAACAGTTTGTCCTTTTTTGAAATCTTTTGTAAAAGGAGTTCTGGTATTTGATACTTTCAAATCAACCCATTCACAGTTGAATTTAGGGTTTTCATTAGTTATGAATACACCAGGAACAAGCCCGATTTCACCTAAAATCTGAGCCCCGTTACATATACCCAAAACTGGTTTTTCTTCTTTAACCAATGCCTTAATTCCATCAATTACCGGTGTGATTGATGCCATAGCACCTGCCCTCAAGTAATCTCCATAGGAGAATCCTCCGGGAATGACAACACCGTCATAATCGGTTAAGTCATCTCTGCTCCACCAAACATATTCAGCTTCAAGGCCAACAAGTTCAATAGCACGGGCTACATCCCTATCACAGTTGGTTCCAGGAAATCTAATTACTCCGATTTTCACTTAAACCACCTTATTTACCGCATGCCATGTTTTGTGGAATTACATTTATTTTATAGTTGTGGATTACAGGATTACAGAGTAATCTTTCACACATGTCTACAACGTTTTCTCTAATGACTTCCCTATCTTCTCCTTCCATCTGGAATTTGATTATTTCAACAGTCTTTGTATTTTTGACTTCATAACCAAGCAAATCAAGAGATCTTTCAATTGTTGTAGCTTCAGGGTTTAACATACCACTTTTAAGGGAAATTTTAACTTCAATATCAAATAACATTTAAATCACCTTTTCATCATCAGGAATAATTCTATTATAAACTTCTATATAAGCGTCCATAACTTCGCCGTCTTTACCTTTTCTGAATAATTCTTTATCCAACATCTCCAGAGTTTCAGCATCCCATAATCTGCATCCGTCAGGAGAGATTTCATCACCCAAGAGGATTTTTCCATCCTTATCCTTACCGAATTCAACCTTATAGTCAACTAATATGATGCCTGCATCCTTAAAGAATTCAGTCAAAATATCATTGATTTTTAAAGCCTTTTCGGTTAGAATATCAATTTCTTCCTGGGTAGCAATACCTAATGCTTTTATAATTGAATCATTAAGCATAGGGTCGTGATAATCGTCATCTTTAAAGTCCATCTGTACGATTGGAGGATCCAATTTCATACCGTCTTCAATAGGATACTTGCGAACCAGACTACCAGTAGCTATGTTTCTTACAATGACTTCAATAGGAATCATTTCCAGTTTTTTAGCCAACATTACATTTTCTTCAAGTAAATCAATAAATTGTGTTTCAATACCATTTTCCTCTAAAACTTTGAAAATTTTAGCAGAAATGACCGCATTATAGGCACCTTTTTTGTCCATGACTTCTTTACGTGCACCATCACCTGCAGTCATGTCATCACGAAACTCAATGATAACTTCATCATCGTTTTGCGTGGTGAATACACTTTTTACTTTACCAGAATTAATTAACTCTTTTTTCTCCATGATATCATCAATTAATTTTTAAATTATTATAATCAAATTTTTGTTTTAAATGCTATATAATAATATTGAATTTACAAAAGAAATTGAATTAAAAAGAGAATATGGAAATAATATAAAAAAAGAAAAATGGAAGAAAAATTAATTATTTCTTCCTGAATACAACAGCAATTACAACAGCAACAACTACCAATAAAAGCAGCATAACCGGAAGACCAGTATTATTGTTAGCCAAAGGATTATTTTTCACAGGATTTTTAGGCGGATTATTAGCAACAATCTTTGTGTTGTTAGTTATGTTAGTGTTGTTGGTAATGTTGACATTGTTTGTGATGTTGGTATTGTTTGTAATATTTGTGTTGTTGGTTACATTGGTATTATTTTTAACTATAACCGGAATAATCTTGGTTGGATTTCCACTTGCATTAGCAGGATTTGTATTGGTATTGTTTTTAACAGAATTTGTATTTCCAGGGTTTCCACTTGCATTGGAGCTGGAATTATTATTAACTGGAGGATTAGTAGCATTTACTGTTAAATTAACCTCTTTTGTAATGTTTGAATAGTTTACGTCACCATTATATTTTACTTTAACCTTGTAATCACCTGCAGTCAAATTCTTTAAATCTATATTTGCTTTTCCATCGGCAACAGTGCCATTGAAGTCATGGCCATTAACTGTAACTGTTACATTACCGGTCGCATTTTCAGGCAAGATAACCTGAACTATAGCAATTTCACCAGCATTGATATCAGCTACAAACACTCTCATTTCAGGCTGGTCTGCTGAAAATACTGAATTAACAGCAAAAAAAGCCAAAACACAAATTAATAAAATAGCTATTCTTTTCATGTTAATATTTTATGTAAACATGATAAATAAAAATTTAGGTTGGATATATTAATTTCAAAATGATGAAAATATAACTCAATGAATATAATATTTTAAATAAAAAGTAATTATGAGATTATTTAAAAAAATTTACATTATTAAGAACTTATATTAAAAAAGAAAAGTTTATTAATCTATAAATTAAATAATAAGTCAAGAAAATGAAAAAGGAGGTGTCCTATGGAAAAAGAAAAATATTTTCCAATCCGAAGAGATGCAGAAGATGAAATCTTTATAATCTGTATGAGCGAATTAAAAGAGTTTCCAGAACATATTACAAAACTAGATGATATTATTGGAAAATATGATTCAAGATATATTTCAAAATCCTACAAAAACTTAAATTTGGACTCGGTTATGGAAAGAAACAACAAAAATCTCATCAATATTGAACATCACAGCAACATCAATTCTGATTTAATGAGACGGGACTACGAATATTGTATTACTGTACATGCAGCATCTAAAAGATATGTAAAGCCATTTATATTCTATACTGGAGAATTACCCATCATAGAAGTTGAATATGCAAATAATACAATGTTTTATAATCCCCAATGGATTAAAACAAGAAAAATTGATGGAAACATAAGATTAAATAACATTAAATACAAAATAGAAAAACAAGAACCATCCACTGTACATGACATCATCGATTTAATCTGGCTACCAAAATACCAAATTGACCTAACCATTGAAGATACAGTACTTCTATGCATTGAATTGTGGAAAAATATGATTGCAGAAAAATGGTTATTGGATATTGCAAAAAAATGTCTTAAACTGTGGGTTGGAAGATATATTGAAGATGAAAAACAATTAAAAAAAGCCGTAGGAGGATTAATTATGAGTGCATTAGAACTAAGACCATTTGAAGAACAATTAGCAAACGTCATATATGCAAATAGACTAGAACAAGCCGAAAAAAAAGGAATAAAAAAAGGAGAAGAAAAAGGATTTAAAAAAGGAGAAGAAAAAGGATTTAAAAAAGGAGAAGAAAATGTGATATTAAAACTTCTAGAAAAAGACACACCTGAAGAAATATCTGAAAAATACAACATACCACTAGAAAAAATAGAAAAAATACAGAACACCAAATAGACTAACACCAAATCAAAGAATTAAACATCCAAATTACCCTCACCATTCCCAAACCAAATATCATACCATTAAAGAGGATTAACCATGAGCAAATTAGAACTAAGACCATTTGAAGAACAATTAGCAAACGTCATATATGCAAATAGACTAGAACAAGCCGAAAAAAAAGGATTTAAAAAAGGATTTAAAAAAGGATTTAAAAAAGGATTTAAAAAAGGATTTAAAAAAGGATTTAAAAAAGGAGAAAAAAACATAATATTAAAACTTCTAGAAAAAGACACACCTGAAGAAATATCTGAAAAATACAACATACCTCTGAAAAAAATAGAAAAATCAAAAAAAATCAGATATAAATCAAATCGCCACTGATTCGACCGAACTTGATTCCATTGGTTTTGCCATTCGGAAGTATTGATGAGATAACGACTGGATAATCATCTCCAGGATCAATAATCATTGTATGAATTACATCCTTTCGAGTTTCAATGACGATTTTATAAGTGTTATTTGTCTTTGAGAGCTCACCTTTTAGAAAAACCTCATTGAATGATTCTTCATACAGATACTTCGGCAAATCAACATCGATGTTGAAATAATCCAAAAGTTCTTTTAAAATCATAGTAATCAAAAAAATGAAAAGAAGGGTAATTATTTTTCAACAACTAAATTTTGAGTAAAATTACAACCTTCATAATCTGCAGTACCGTTGAAAGTACAGTTAAATGTATATTTTCCCGGATTTACACCAGCAATACCGAATCCTAATTTACCGTCATTGTTGGTAGTAAAATTAATATGATTTACTTCACCACTTTCAGCAGTAACATAAATATCAACAATTTGATTAGCAATAGGTTTATTGTCTTTTGCAGTTAAAGTTAAATTAAAGGAATCTCCGTTTTTTAACTTATCCGGACTGGTTACTTCAATATGGCTTGCTTGAGCTGCATAAACAACAGAAGTTGCTAGAACCAGTACTAATAATGCTAAGATTATTTTTTTATTCACATTTTCACCTCATTGTATATTTGGTAGGTCTTTTTGATCGGATTTGTAAGATGAACCAATCAACTCACCGGTTTCAACATCATACTGTCTGAATCCACCATCTTTATAGCGAACTTCCCTATATTGACCCTTACCGGCTTGTTTATTATCTTTTATTTCTTCAGATATAATATCAGAATTTATAAAATCACCCCACATTGAACTACCTCAACATTATAGAAGTTGAGGATTCTTATTTCACGACTATATACTCTAATGAGCATAGGATTACCGTGCTATCCCCCTCGTCCCGAAGGTTCGACAGATTCAATTAATATTGCTTTTTAAACTTGGTTATCGTTTAAAAAGTTTAATTTAATTTTGTCATTGTCATTATTATTTTTGTTATCATGTTATTTAAATTTCATCAGAGAGAGTATTTAAAAAGTAATATCCATCCTGTGCAGTTCATCAATGACTTATAGAAGTCTGGTATTCTTGGATTAATTAGATAAAAAAAGAGACAGTAATCAACATTATATTAACTGCAAATCATTAGAGTATTAAAAAAAAGAAGATGAAAGTTAAACTCTTTCATCAGATTTGTCCCAATCAGGACTTTTAGCAGGCAATTTTGTCAATATTACTGTAGCGACAAGAACAATAATTGCCGTTGCTATAGTGAAATTAGTTTGATCCACGCTTGAAGTTGCCATAACTTCAATGACTCCTCCAAACCAGACAATTAAAATGAAAATCGGAAGAATATATTTTACGATTATAATCCACCATTTTCCTATTTTTATTGTTTTGCTTCTTGAGTTTAAAAAGTCTATCAACTTTTCCGCATGGAATATCCATGCAAATATTATGCATTCAATTACAACTCCAAAAAGCAATGCAATCTGGTTTATGAAGGTATCCACATATCCCAGCAGGTCTGCACCGAAAGACGTTGCATAAATCATTGACAAAAAAGCACCAATGATGATTAGAATTGTCATTGTCCTTGACCTTGACAGACCAAATTTATTTTGGATTGAAAAGGACAGAGGTTCTATTGTAGACAGGATGCTTGTAAGTCCTGCCAAATAAATTGTGAGGAAAAACATTGGTCCTAAAACATAACCCAATTGACCTAAAACATTGAATACAATAGGATATGCATTGAATACAAGTCCTGTTCCCTGAGTTACCAGTTCTGCAACTGGAGTTCCTGACTGCAGTGACATATAGCCCAATATTGAAAATACTCCTAAAGCCGCAAAGTTTTCAAACAGTGAATTTGCAAAAACTATTGAAAGAGTATTTGTAATCAAATCCGTGTCGTCCTTAGTATAGCTTGCATATGTAAATGCAATTGACATTCCCAGACTCAATGAGAAAACAATCTGTCCGAATGCTGCCATCCATATTTTAAAGTCAAATAAAAGAGCCCAGTTAGGGTTAAAGAGTTCCGAAAGCCCAATTGATGCGCCTGGAAGGGTAAGGGAAAATCCAACAATTAGCACCATTATGATAAAGAGCAATGGAACCAGTACCTTTGAAACACGACCAAGACCTTTTTCCAAATCTTTGTGTGAAATACACCATACAATTATCCATCCGGCAAGCATTGCAATTGCAATTATAGGAAGAAAATGGAACAAGCCCATATAGTTTTTTGAATCCTGAATCAAGGATGCTGTGAAGAATGTGCTTGGATCTGCTCCCCATCCCTTGAAAAAGCTCAATATTACATAAATTCCGTCCCATCCAAGAATGGCCGCATAATAAATCATGATTACAAAAACACAAACCGGAAGAAACCATCCAAGATATTCAAATTTAGAATCTATCTTTTTTACTGCCTTTGCAAATGAAGATTTAAAATCATATCCAACACCATACTCCAGAATCAGGAAAGGAATTCCCATTAAAAGAATAGCTACAATATAAGGAATGTAAAAGGCTCCTCCCCCATTTGAGTAAAGTACATAAGGATATCTCCATATATTTCCAAGCCCAACTGCAGAACCAATCATTGCAAATATAAATGATAAGTTACTGCCCCATTCATTTTTATCTGCCATAATATTAATATTATACTTTAATATGTATTAATATTTATGATATTAATGTATTAATTTATATCAAAATCAACATTATTTATCAGATGATTAATCTTTATAAGAGTATATCCAGACATGAAAAAGGCAAACTATATATTTTTACAAAAAAGAATATGATGTACGTTAAAAAAAGAAAAATTTGTTGAGATTTTTTAATCTCAACCTTTAATAGTTATTTTATTTCCAATGCTTGAACCGTTATAACTTGAGGTTATAATATATTCTCCAGGCATTAAATTAATGTTTAATTCCGCCGTACCTGTACTGTCAGTTGGCCTGTTGTAGAACACACCATTAATATTGAATGTAACCGCTTGATATGCATAAGGTTTTCCCTGACCGTCAACCAAAGTTGCCTTGAATTGGGTTCCGTCACGGTAATTCATTGAAATGTCAGCAGCATTCAATACAGGCAATACCTTGATGTTATTGGATACCATAGACCCTTTGTGTTCAGCAGTTATGATGTAATCTCCAGGCTGCAAATTAATGTTTAACTTAGCTATTCCGTTTGCATCGGTTTGTCTGGTGTATAATACACCATTAATGTTGAATGTTACATTTTCACCAGCACCGACAGCTTTACCGTCATCACCAAGGACTTTAACGGTATATTGAGTAGCGTTTCTGTAATATTTGATAATGTCTCTGTTTTCAGTGATTCTTGGAATGACAGTAATGTTGTTTGCTGTTTTTTCTCCAGTTGCAAGGTTCATTGCAGTGATTATATATTCACCTGCCTGCAAGTTGATGTTTAATCTTGCCAAACCTTTATCGCCGGAAACTAGACGGTCATACATTACACCGTTGATGTTGAATCTGACAGTTTCACCATTTTTGAGGTAGTTTCCTTCACTGTCTAGGAAAGTAGCATAGTACTGTGTGCCATTTCTGAAAACTTTAGTAATGTCACTACCATTAACTGTTGTTAAAATGCTTACAACTGAATTTAGCGTGCGATTATCAACAGTGACTGTTACATTGTATAATCCACTGTTTAATCCCAATGCAATACTTGCCATACCGCGGGCATTAGTGGTTCTAGTATATGAAATACCGTTAATATTAATGCAGACATTTTTATTTGCTAAAGGATTGCCTTCATAATCAGTTACAGTTACAACAAATCTTTCAGGACCTCCAAAGTACTTGGTTACATCAGGAGCAGAGATGATATCCGATTTATCCTTTTCTACAGCAACAATAGTCTCTTCGGTAAGGGAAAGATACTTATAATTACCAGAATAAATTACAGGAATTGT
>ONIK01000146.1 GCA_900317865.1 uncultured Methanobrevibacter sp.
AGACATCATTGATGATTTGGACTGCATGACAATCGTGATGGATGGAACTTCCGAGATGACTCAAGGCGAAGCAAAGGTATTTTATGACATGCTTGATTGCGAAAAGGAGTATTTATTGTTTGATGAGGATTCAGGTTCCCAGATGCACGCACAAATGGGAGGCTATGCAACAGCCAGTGAATTATTGCTGGATCTGGTAGAAAAACACTTATAATTTCAATTACATTAGACTCCAAAAATCCCCAAAAGTGTTAATATGAAACATATAAATAGTTCCGATACTTATCGATTTTTCATCACGAAAACTCTTTATTTTATATGGAACTCATATAAAAATACGAACATTTCGTTTAAACAAAGTTAATTCTCAAAACTTTCATTTGCTGAGGTGCTGTTGACATTAACGCCAGAGATATTGAAAATCAAACTTGATTCAACTCATACATATAGCAGGGTTTTTCAAAGCAATTTTCAGATCTCAAATGGCTGATGTTAATGTCATATTTTAAATTTATATTCAGAAATTTTCTATTAATCAGATATTTCTTCAGAAATTGGCATAATCCTTAAAGAAAATCTGTTAAATCCATATCAGTTTTGAGACACATTCATAAGAATTACCACCGCCTTTCAAACATACAACATATCTTGTAGAGCTTCTTTTATTCAGAATTTGTGGTTTAATTATTTTAACAATTTCAAATCTATCTTTAAGTGTTTTAATTAGTTCTTCAGATTCTGATTTTGAAATTATTTTAAAAACAAGATTGCAAGGATAATAATCTTCAATAAGGGAATTTGCAAAATCAATTGTTTTAACTTTATCAATTGTTCTATTTCCAGAATAATTGAGAGTCATGTTGGATAGTGCAGTATCGTATGGCATATACTGCCTATTTGATTTGAATTTAAGTTTTTCAGCATTGAAAACATTTTTATATTCCGCTAGCTGTTTCCATTCTGTATGCCCATCATCCTCAAGAATAATAACGTTTCCAAATATGGGGATGAGATTATATTTCTTGTCAAGAAAATCTAGGATTTTTGATGAATCTGAAACAAGATTGGGAGTGAACTTATCACGACTGAGAATCTTATTTTGTGACAACTCAATATAGTCCAATTCGGATTCAACAAGAACAGACATGGTTAAATTTGAGTTTTTATATTTTTCCATCATTTTTTCAAATTGACCCTGATACGGATGAGTTTTGCCGGAAATATTAACATTTATTTCGGTTTCGGTGCGTTCATATTCATCAATCCATGGCCAAATATCAAATTCAGTGAAAAATTGATGGATTTGAGGATATTTTTCTTCAAATTTGTTAAGATCTTTACTTCTTCCTTTAATATTCATCTGCCCATACCAATAGATTCCCATATTATCGCCCAATATGCATTAATTTGAAGTATTCTTCATTTTTACCAGTGCTTATTTAACTATATTTAGTTTAACTTAATAAGTATATAAAAATTAAAGTAATGGTTTTAGTAATGTTTGAATGAATATTCTTTATTCCTATCATATATGTCGATAAATCATTAAGAATGAATTTCATTGCAGAAGTATTACTATAACTAGATTAATTATATATAATTTAAAAATGAAATCATTAATTAATTAAAATTATTTTGGAGAGGACATAATATGAAAGGGCATGCGAAAGTTGTCATACTTATGTTCTCTCTACACTACTTTTTTTAGAAATCATGATAATTAAATATTTTCATCTATACTGGGTGGGGTAAGATGCTGAAATTATTTATAAACAATTGATGACAAGCAATTATTGTTATGCGAACAGCAACATGCAGATGGTCAAAAGGAACCAAAAGTTGCACAATCCCGATTCGCCCTTGCTGATTGGGGATGTTAAAGATGGGGATGTTGTAAATGAAGTCAATGAGCCAAGCTATATTGATACACAAACTAGATTATTTTAATATTAATTAATCAAGTTTTTCATAAAGTCGCAGTTAGTAAATATTTATTATTGATAAAATTTAAGTTATTATCATCATATAATTAATTCTATTGTAAGTTGATTAACATAACACCTACCATCACCAATTCAAAACTTATTTTTCGAACCCATTTCATATAGAATAAATTTGCTTTGGCTAAACAATAAGCTTGAGTAGTTTTTTTGGAAACTGACACCAGCCGTTGTGAGAAGAAAGGAGTGAGCAATCACTCCGACTTATCAGACAACTAGTAAAATATCCTTATGACAATATATTCAAAGCCATCAATTAAAAGATGGATGATGTATCTCAATTTAAGAATCATCCTCCTGAAGGGTTTCCGGAATCTCACCAAACCAGTTGCTTCTCTTTCCGATGTAATAAAGTAAGATACCAAAAATTACAGTACTCATGGTTGAAATTATTAAATCAGACATTACTATTGTTGAG
>ONIK01000011.1 GCA_900317865.1 uncultured Methanobrevibacter sp.
TTTATGTCCACATCTTCACTATAATCTATTTTTTCTCTGTGATCATAAACACTTAAATCAGATTTTTCTTGAAAATCCCTTAATAATTGTGCATCGTAATGTTGATGATTTTCACAGTGAACATCGTCACAATCAGGATCAAAACAAATAAAATTGTAATGTTCAGGATTATTACAATCACTGACATTACAATTAGGTTCATAACACTCATTTTTTTTCAATTTAAACACCATTGAAATTTACTCTAATATGTGTTCCAAACCAACTTTGTATATCATTTCAATGTGAAGGTCTGTAAGAGAGTATCTTGCCATTTTACCTTCTTTCTGATATTTTACAATATTGTTTGCTCTCAATATTCTTAATTGATTTGAAACAGTAGTTTGATTTAAATTTAATGCTTCACAAATGTCACAAACACATAAATCTTCAATAGCGAGTAATGAAAGTATTTTTAATCTTGTAGGATTGCCGAATATTTTAAAAAATTCAGATAATTCAGAATACTGGTCTTCTTCAATCATACGTTTTTGTACACGCTCAATAACATCATCATGAGCGTCAAATACTTCACACATATCATTTAACTTATTTTCAAGATTATCTTTGTCTGTCATTTTCATTCCCATTAAATTATATCTACTTAATATGTTATAATGTTTATATATATAAATATTATCATATCACAATATTATGATATATTATTTGAAAAAAATAAATTAATCAAAGAAATCCAAATCATTTTTATCCTGCCTAATAGCTTTAAAATATTGATGCTGGGAAATTTTAGTAACTTCCAGACTAATGATATCATCAGGATTAAGCATTTCTTTTGTAGAATCTGCCAAATCAAAAGTAATACAATCATCACTTGTATCTAGCGTAACAGTATCAACATAGAATACATCATTAACTGCATTGCCAGGTTCCCAATAATATTCAATATTACACTTAACAGGGACTACACCGAATTCATTGAAGGTAAAATAGTCCCCGTCATCCTTTTCCAAAACATGGATTGTAGTAGATACAGCTTCAAATTTGTCTAAAATAGTTTGTGTTTTCATGATAATACTCCAAAAAATCAGTATTAATATATTGTGTATAAATAGTATTTAAAGTTTTGCCAATAATATTAACAAATCCCAAAAACATAAGAAATAATACGAAAAAGATAGCAATTATATTAATAATCGGTTGCTTGCAATATCTGCCGTATATGCTGAACAAACCACCAAAACATATCATGTAACAGACAAAAAGATACTGTCTGGAGGATACGAACAAAATTATAGGTATGTTATAGAAACCCAAGAAGATGGAGATATAATCATTAATGCAAAAGATTATACAAAAATACACATCAATGACGTTATAACCGTTGAATTATCCGATATAAGCTTTGTAAAGAAACTGATAAGCATAAATGGACAAAATGTTCAATGAACTAACAGACATATTTTCCAATAAAAGTTAATCAACATCCTTAAGTGCTTCAACCATATTTAAATTTCTTATTTTACTTGAAAATAACAGATTGACAACAATTGAAACAGCAAATGTTATTACTGCACTTAATGCAATATTTCCCAGAGTCAATGATGGAATGTAATATAAGGACTCCCCCGCTGCATTCATCATTAATGTCATTAAGTAAAATCCTAGAGGAACGCCTAAAATAAAGCCTATTGCTGTAAATACGACATTTTGTGTTAAGACAATATCCCCAAGTTATATAAGACAACAATAGCCAGTAAAACTGCAAAGAAAATTAAAATTGATACCATCATCATTACAGAACCTGTCATTTCATCCCAATTATTCTTCATTTCGGTTAATGTGGAAATACTTTTTATGGAATCATAATCCTCAGTCACATTTTTCGAAGTTATTATGCTTGTTGGGCTAAAAGTTAAGTTTGATTCCTCCAGCATATCTTTAGATAAAATTATTCCCTGAGACAATGGTTCACCATGAATATTAGTTATTTCACATTTAACCCATTCATCAGACCCGACAATATGCCATTCTATCGTATCGCCCACACCAACATTTAGACTATCTGCTATTTTTGCTGAAAGTGATATATCTGTATCGGATAAATTGATTGGATTTCCATTCTTATCTGTATGAGATATAAGATTCGTATCATTTAATACAAGAAGTGACCCAACCTTTTCATTTCCTTGAACCTTTATTTCAATAGCTTGCTCCATAATTGTACTGCCGTTTACATCTTCACGAATACTGTCAATATCACTCAATGATGCTCCACTTTCAACAATTAATTTTGATTCGAAATGACTAATATCATCATATTCCCATGTCTTTAAATGTTCCATTGAATCATTCATCCCAAATGCAGAAACCAAAAGTGCAACACAACCCATTACACCAACAATAGCCATTAATGCCCTGAATTTATTTCTTTTGGCATCACGATAATTCCAACGAATATTAAAGCCCACTTTGCTCCATAATTTAGAGCTTTCTAAAAATCCTGATGAAGATATATTTGGAGCTTTTGGCCTCATTGTATTTGCAGGATTTTCCTTTGAAATATTTCGGGCAGCCAAATAAGAAACAAAAAGCGAAGATATAACCATCACTGCCGCAACAATGATAAAACTCATATCGAAACCGGGATGCCATGCAGGAAGAGAATATCTATAAGACATTGTTGGATAGAACAAATTTGGAATGATAGCCGGTCCTAAAACCAGACCCAAAATAGCTCCACCCAAAACCGGCCAGAATCCATAAGACATATAATGCATAATTATGCTTCTATTTCTATAACCAACAGCTTTTAAAACACCAATTTGTGTTCTTTGATGTGCAATTATCCTAGTCATTGTTGTTAAAAGCGTTAAAAAAGTAACTAAGATGAATACAATTGGAAAAACATTTCCAATCATTTTATGCTGAGACATTTCTTCATTAAATTGAGATACACTAACATGTTCAGACTGTCTTGTAAAAGATAAACAGTCAACAGATTTTTCAAGTGAATCTTCAAAATCATCAGCCGATTGATTAAACTTGACCAATAATACATTATATTGAATATTTGAAGGAAATGCATTATGAGATAAATAAGCAAAACCCATATCTTTAAAATCAGGCAGTATTGATGTTGGAGAAGCCTCATAAACATATTCGGGCGAATAACCAATACCTTTTATTTCTTTTTCAATTGTAATACCATTGAAAGAAAAGGAAATATTATCCCCAACGGTTAAATTTTGTGCATCGGCAAATCGTTTATCAAGCCACACACCAGAATCATCAGAGATATTAATATCTTCTCCTTCAGCAACATTAAATTTAGATATCTTATTATCCTCAATAAAATGCAGTGTAATGTCAGGATCGTTAGAAAAATTTCCGACAGATTTGACAACCAGCTGCTTTTCACTATCCGTTGAGAAATTATTTATTTTATCTAAAGCATCATCAGTAATTGTAGTATTATAAATCCACCCATCAGCAAGATTGTTATCTGCATAAAAATCATTACTGGTTTGTTCCAAACCATAATACTCACTGCAAACACCACAAAATGCAAAAATACCTAGAAATGCCATTAAAAATATAGAAATAAATTGTGTTTTGTTAATTTTGATATCTCTAAGCATTTTTTTAGATAATGACATGATATAATATAAGAAAAAAATAAGATTTAAATTTTTAGAATTCAATTATCACATAATTTAAAAAAAAATAATGAATAGGTAAACACCTATTCAACACCTTTGAGGGATTCTACCATGTCAAGTTTTTTAATTTTACGTGAAAACAATAGATTTACAAATATTGACAATGCAAATGTTATTATTGCAGTCAATATGAAATTTGTAATGGATATTGAAGGCAATATGTAAAATGAATCCCCTGAAGATTCCCACATTATCTTTAATATGTAATATCCAACAGGCAATCCCAAAACAAATCCTATAGCTGTAAACCACAGGTTTTGTGTTAACAGTAATCTTCTTAAAGCACCTGTTTTAAAACCTAAAACTTTTAAAGTTGCTATTTCACGTTCAATTTCTGTAAATGACAATAATCCCAAATTATACAATACAACAATAGCTAAAAGAGATGCAAAGAATATTAAAATATATATCAATAACCACATTGATTCTGTTAGTTCATCCCAGCTTGCAGTCATGTCTTTCATCGAACTTGTGGATTTTATTGCAGAATAATTGCTGTCCACATGTTTTTCTGTTACTATACTTGTTGGAGTATAATTTAAGCCTAAATCATCAAGTTTATCAGTTGACATGACAAATCCCTGTGAAATTGGATCTGCATGAATTTTATTTATTGTAACATTTACCCATTTATCTGAACCCATAATATGGAATTTTACGGTATCTCCAACACCAACATCCAATAAATCAGCCATTTTTTGAGAAATTGAAACTTCATCATTAGCTATTTTTATTTTATTCCAGTCATAATCCGTAGGCGTTATTAAATCCGTATCATTTAAAACCAACAGAGAACCCGATTTCTTAATGTTTCCCGCTTCAATTTCAATTGCAGACTCCATTATTTTATCACCGTTAACATCCTCTGCAACATCATTAATCTCAGAAGTTATGGCATCTTCATCAATGACTAATTTTGAATCATAATGATTAATTTGAGAATATTCCCACTCCTTCAAATCATTCATTCCATCATACATACCAAATGCGCAAACCAATAATGCAGAACAGCCCATAACACCAATTACCGTCATTAATGCACGGAATTTATTTCTTTTAGCATCACGATAATTCCAACGTGCATTAAATGAAAGTCTTTTCCAAACCCCGATTTTTTCAACAAAACCTGATGATGAAACCTTAGGAGATTTAGGTCTGATTGTATCTGCCGGATTTTCATTTGAAATACTTCTAACCGCAAGATATGAAACTATTAATGACATTATAACCATTAACACTGCAACATAAACAAAATCCATACTCCACACAGGTTGCCATGAAGGTAACTTATATGTAGCACTCATTGAAGGATAGAACAGTTGCGGTAAAGTTAATGGTCCAATAATTAATCCCAAAATGGAACCAATTAAAACCAACCAAAATCCATAGGACACATAATGGAAGATTATGGAAGTATTCGTAAAACCATTAGCCTTTAAAATACCAATTTGAGTTCTTTGATGAGATATAATCCTTGTCATTGTAGTCAATAAAATCAGCATGGCGATTAATATAAATACGACAGGAAAAATACCTGACATCATCTTATGCTGATCCATTTCTTCAGAAAATTGGCTTACACTTGAATGCTCAGCCTTCTCAACAAATGAATTATAATCACCAGCTAACTTATCAGACAATAAACTATCATAATCCCCAGCATTTCCATCAAATTTAACGTTTAAAACATTATATGGAACATTATCCATAGGAAATGCTTTATAAGACATGTAAGCAAAACCTATTTTGTTAAAATCAGGAATGACTGAAGCAGTTGATGCATGATATACATACTCCGGAGAATATCCTATTCCTTTAATTTCTTTTTCAACAGTAATGCCGTTAAAAGTAAAAGAAATGTTATCTCCAACATTCAAATCTTTTGCATCTGCAAAGCTTTTATCAATCCATACTCCATCAGCATCACTTATGTTTAATTCTTCACCTTCAAGCAAATAAAATTTTGATATTGTGTTATTTTCAACAAAATGCAGTGTAATATCTGGGTCGTTAGAAAAATTACCAACAGAATCAATTACAAGCTGTCTTTCACATTGAGTTGTTGAACTTAAATTATTCACTTTATCTACAAAATCATTATCCAGATTTGCTGAATAAATCCATCCATCAGCCAAGTTAGTATCCTGATAAAAATTATTACTATTTACTTCAAGACCTACGGATTCGCCGCCAACACCTGCAAAGACAAAAACGCCTAAAAAAGCCATTAAAAAAATAGATAAAAATTGCGTTTTATGCTTTGAGATGTCTCTCAACATCTTCTTAAAAAGCATACACTCACCAATCAAGGTCTTCTACTTTCTTAGGATTTACATTAATTGAAATATCTTCAATTTGTCCATTTTTAATGCGAATAACCTTATCGGCAGCTTCTGCCAAGATGGCGTTATGAGTAACTATAATAACAGTGGTATTTTTGTCATTACTCATTTCTTGAAGTAAATTTAAAATAAGAACACCAGTTTTTGAATCTAAAGCACCTGTAGGTTCGTCACATAAAAGCATTGTAGGCTGTTTTGCAACAGCTCTTGCAATTGATACTCTTTGCTGTTCACCCCCAGATAACTGCGCAGGGAATTGATTGGCATGATTTTCTAAACCAACTGACTTTAGAACAGCACAACCATCAATATCTACATCAACAATGTCTTTCATTAATTCCACATTTTCAACAGCAGTCAAATTTGGAATTAAATTATAGAACTGAAAAATAAAACCGACATTATTGGCACGATATTCAGTTAGTTCATTGTCATCGAAGTTTTCAACATGTTCTCCATCTACAATAATCTGCCCATTTGTTGCTGAATCAAGGCCTCCCAAAAGGTTCAATAGAGTTGATTTACCTGCTCCAGAGGGACCAAGAATTACAACAAACTCCCCTTCATCAATTGTAAAGCTTACATTATCCATAGCACGAAGAACATTATCTCCAGATTTATATTCTTTCACTACGTCTTTAAATTCTATCAATGTACTCATTATTAATAGTCTCCCATATTACTTTATACATTATCTTATTTATAATACATACTATATAATATTTAGGTATACCTAAACTTTAAATTTTTTGATGAAAAAATATTTAATTCGGAGTTGAGGACATGACACGAAGTCACAATTTTTTAATTTTATTTTGCTTATTTTCTCCTTTAATTTTAATATACCATACAAAACAAACAAAAAATAACTTACTGGACAAATAAATGAAAAAACTGTATAATAAAAGAAATCTACTACAAGAAAAAGAATTACAGAACAATTCAAGACTATGTCAACCCTTCCAAAATCAGAATACAACGAAAAATGGAAATAAACCCGGCACAAAAAATCTACAAAAAACTATCAAAAACAGCAGAACTATCATTAACACACATAAAACATGAAACTACATTAATTTGGAACAACTGGCATAAAAAATACAACACAAAATTTAAACTATATACAATCAGACACAACCTAAAAAGAATATACAACGAAATAAATACAAAAAACAACTAAAATAAGAAAAAAATTATAAAAAAAATCAGAAACACAATTCAACAAAAATTTTGCGTCACATCCCCAAGTTTAAAAAAAAAAGAATATATGAATTAGTTTTAATATTAACTAATAAGATTTTTTGAAGCGATAACCCCTGTCTCCACACCATATGGTGGAACTTCAATTCTTAAGTCCAAATCAATCATAAGTGCTTCAATACCTTTTCTTTGACCTGGAACATATTTATAAGTCGTTTCAGGAATGAAAACAATTCCCCCAACTTTAATACGTTTCAAAATATTTAAAATTACTTCAATAGTAAGATGGTCTTTTTTTTCAACCAAACTTTTATTTAAATTGACAATGACATAATCAAATGCTTCATTAATATTAGCAACATCCTCCACACCAACTTGTACAATATTATGAGTATCCAAAAATTGATCCGTTATTAAAAGTCCGGTTCCAAATTCTGAAACAGCATCTACAACTTCAGTAAGATCACTGACTAATTTATCCTCGTCCAACTCTTTAATTTTATCTAATTCCGGACTTAAAACCAATGCAAATGCATATTTCTCAAGACTCCTTAAAAAATTAATATCCTCTTGCAATACCCCATTATCTTCATGAACCAGATAGATAACTCCACAAGTTGAATGTAAATCTTCCGTTTTGATATAAAATATCCCTTCTTCAGCCATTTCAGCAAAATCTGCTTTAAAATAACTTTTCAAATTAGGACTTATATCAACCATAGGTGCAGATTTAGCAACAATATCTTCAGGAACAATAAACATCTTCAAAGCCCCATGAGCCTGCAGCCTATATCTTTGTAAAACCTTCTGTTTAAAGCGAACAGGTTTAAGATATGAATCAAGAATACTGTCTGTCTCATGTTGGCCTGAAATTTCATCTAGGAATTTTGCAGGCATGTTACCTCCACACGGGCGGCAATTAACCTCAATAAGAACAGGCCCATCATTATCAATCATATATTCACCATGAACCGGCCCATATTTGATGCCAATTGCATCAGCCACTTTGTAAGCATATTCAACCATTTCGGCTTCAGAAATACCCAATTTATTCACAGTTTCTACAGTATCGTAAATCATAGCTCCTTCAACAGTTTTAACTTTACTGTATTTCCAGATTAAAGTTACACGATGCCACCCATCACTGGAAACGGTATTTACAATATATTCATCCCCATCAATACGCTCCTGAATTAAAAGTTCCTGGACATCTCCACCATAATAACCAGTTCGGCCCATCAGTTCCCCAATTACATCAACCATTTCCTGCTTGTTTAAACATATTCTGACATTGCATGAACCTGCACTGCGTATCGGTTTAATAACAACCTCATTTAAAGATTCATCATCATAAAATTCAATAGCTTCATCAACAGATTTAATAATTTTTCCTCTAATATAACGAAGTCCATTTTCAGCCAATCTTTTATGCATTTCATGTTTTAATGTCATTGCACCAATATTTTCCGCAGAATTACCTAAAAGATTCAAATCATCAGATAATTTTGTAGCTAAAACAACACCTTCTTCACAACCAGGAACAACCAATATGGGATTTACTTTCCTAACAGCTTCAAGAGTTTCCTCATAAGTATCTTTTTCATAAATCATGTCAAATTTTTCATTAATCCTATTATAATTACTAATAATCTTTTGATTGTATTCATCAACTATATCATCAGAAGGTTTTAATTCCAAAACAATAGGATTATAACCCCTATTGATAATATCCGCTATGAAATTAACTCCTGTAGATATACAATCAACAACAATAATATTTTCCATGTTAACACCCTTAACTTAATTATCTATCTTTTTTTATTAATAAATAAATATACCAAACTACAATTATTTTTAACAAAAACATTAAACATTAACTATAAAAGATTTCAAAAAGATAGTATTATTATAATAAAATATTAGGGGTATAAATGTCATTTAACAGAGATGAAATGTTAATAATGCCTGCAGTTGATATTAAAAATGGAAAGTGTGTACAGCTTGTTCAAGGCCAACCAGGTAGTGAAATGGTTGAAATTGAAAATCCAGAAAATGTTGCTCTTCATTGGGAAAATGAAGGTGCTAAAAATATCCATGTAATCGACCTTGACGGCACTATTGACGGAAAAACCAGCTTGCCGATAATTAAAAAAATTCTAAAAGAAGTTTCTGTTCCTATCCAGTTAGGCGGTGGAATTAGAAGCATTGAATATGCAAAAGAATTATTGGATTTGAATATTGAACGATTGATTATTGGAACTATGGGAATTGAAAATCCGAAAAGCATTGAAGAATTATCTGAAGAATACGGTTCAGACAGAATAATGATTTCGCTGGACAGTAAGGATAACAAGGTAGTCATTAAAGGATGGCAGGAAAAAATAGATAAAAGCCCAGTAGAATTATCAAACGAATTTAAGGAGCATGGTGCAGGAAGCATATTATTTACCAATGTTGATGTTGAAGGTCTCTTGGGAGGATTTTACACAGACCCTGTAATTGAGCTTAAAAATTCTGTAGACTTGCCCATTGTTTATTCCGGAGGAATAACAACAATAGAAGATATTAAAAAGTTAAATAAAAGTGGTGTGGAAGGCGTTGTTATTGGTTCTGCACTTTATAAAGATAAAATTGATTTGAAAGAAGCTTTAAAATACCAGAAGAGGCAAATATAATGAAAAAAGTAATGGCTAGCGGAACATTTGATTTGTTGCATCCGGGACATGGTATTTATCTTCAGGAAGCAAAAAACCTTGGGGGATACAAATCCAAGCTTTATGTTGTAGTTGCAAGAGATTCTACAGTAGAAAAAAGAAAAAGAGTCCCCATTGTTGGTGAAAACCAACGTTTAGAACTAATCAAAATGTTAAAACCCGTTGATGAAGCTTATCTTGGTAATGAAGATGGAGATATTTTCAAAATTGTAGAGGAAATTGACCCGGATATAATAGCTATCGGACCCGACCAGACACATAATGTGGAAAAATTGCAAAAAGAAATTGACAAAAGAGGCCTTAAAGCTCGTGTTCAACGGGTAAGTGTTTATCATAAAGACGAATTAGATAGTAGTTGCAAGATTATTAAAAAAATTAAAAATATTGACTTTGAAGGAAAAATTTTAGATAACTGTGAACAGAGGGAATAATATGTACAAAGTAGCAATAATAGGAGCAAGTGGATATACAGGTGGAGAACTTTTAAGAATGTTATTAAACCATCCGGAAGTTGAAATAACAGATATTACTTCAAGACAGTATGATGGTACTCCAGCACACAAAATTCATCCACACATAAGGGATTCCGAACTGGAATTTGTAAACAAACAGCCAGATGAGTTAGATGCGGACGTTGTTTTTACTGCAACACCTCATGGTGCATCAATGAAAATTGTCCCAAGCATTTTGGAAACCGGAGCTAAAGTTGTTGATTTGAGTGGAGATTACAGATACCGCGATACTGAAGTTTATGAAAAATGGTATGGAATGGAACATACCGATAAAGAAAACAAAGGTGCTTTTGGGCTTCCTGAATTATACCGAGATGAAATTAAAAAAGCAAAATTGGTGGCTAATCCAGGATGTTTCCCAACAGGTGCAATTTTATCATCTTATCCATTAGTAAAAAATGATTTGGTTGACAGAATAATTATTGATTCAAAAACGGGAGTTAGTGGTGCCGGTATTAATCCATCTGCAACTACACACTACCCAAATATTGCAGATAATGTTAATCCATATAAAATTACATCACACAGACACATGTCCGAGATTCAGCAGGAATTACACGGATTTGATGATGTGAAAGTATCATTCACACCACATTTAGTTCCTGTTATCAGAGGAATTCAAACTACAAGTCACAGTTTCTTAATTAAAGACATTACTGCTGATGAATTAAGAGAAATATATGAAAAAGAATATGGAGATGAATATTTCATCAAATTAATGGATGAAGGAGAAATCCCACATTTAAGTTCAGTTAGAGGATCCAACTTCGTACATATCGGAGGATTTGAAATAGATGAAACTGGAAGAGTTGTCATGTTATCAGCAATTGATAATCTTGTAAAAGGTGCTTCCGGTCAGGCTATTCAAAATATGAACCTTTTACTTGGACTTGATGAAAGTACCGGACTAAAACACTTCGGTCTGCATCCTTAAGGGGGGAAAAATATGAAAACTTTAATAATATATTATTCTAGTGGAGGCAGCACAAAGATAATGGCCAGAACATTATCAATGAATTTAAAAGCAGACATAATTGAAATTAAAGATTTAAAAAATAGAAAAGGTTTTGCAAATAGATTTTTATCATCCGTTGATGCATTTAGAGAATCAAAAACAAAGATTAGTCCATCAAAATTGGATTTGACAGAATATAATTTAATATATATTGGAACTCCAACATGGGCAAATAAACCTGCTCCGGCAATCATCACATTAATCGATAATTGTAATTGGAAAGGAAAAGATGTGATATTATTTACAACTATGACCAAACAGGGATCAGGTGAAGAAACACTTGATAGACTTGAAGAAAAAGTTCATTTACGTGGAGGAAGAGTTGTTGAAAGCTTTTCACTAATAACAAAAGATAAAAGCCCTGAAGATATAATTAACGATACTGAAAGATTAATTAATTCCTTAGTTTTAAAAATGTATGGTGGAGCCTAAATGAAATCTGAATTAAAAATTAAAGCAATTGAAAGCGGAACTGTAATTGACCACATTACAGCAAATAAGTCATTGCATATTCTTAAAATTTTAGGTCTTCCAGATGATGAGGTAATAAACGTTACTGTTGCTATGAACGTATCATCTAGCCAAACTGGTAAAAAAGACATTGTTAAAATTGAAAACAGGGAAATCGATACTGAAGAATTGAATCAGATTGCATTAATAGCACCAAAAGCAACAATAAATATCATCAGGAATTATGAAGTTATTAAAAAAGAGAAAATAATTCTTCCTGAAGTAATTACATCCATTATAAAATGTACAAACGATAAATGCATCACTAATTATGAAAATGAACCAATAACATCAAAATTTAAGGTGATTGAATCCCAACCACCAGTTCTCAGATGCCATTACTGTGAAAAATTAATAAAAAATGAAGATATCGAAAAACAATTCGAATAATCTTCTTTTAATTTTTTAAATAGTCAGAAAGTCTTTTAGATAATGCAAGTATTGTTAATATTGGAGGTTTTCCTGGAGAAATAGGCAATACACTTGCATCACTTACAAACAATCCTTTAATTTCTGTTTCTTGATTTGAATCAACTATTTTTCCTATAGGTGCTGTTCCACCAGGATGTGCTCCCCTATAAACAGTAGAAGATATAGTTGACGGATCAACCCCTGCTTTTTCCAAAATAAAACCTGCGGTTGCAACACCCTCAGCAAGAAGTCTAATATCATTAATGGTGTTAATCTTTACCACATCACCATCATCGTCAACATAACCTTTTGCATCATCAGCCGTTTTAACCATTATACTTAAGATATCCTTATTTTCAACTCTTTCATCCCCGAAAGTGAATGTTGAAAAATGAGGAGATAAAACAAAGTCTTTACCTACAACCAGTCCAGCCATTTGAACCTCAGTATTGAAATTAATATCTTTTAGATACCCCCCAACAGTAACAAACGGATCAAAGAATAATTCGTGACCTGCATCAATTCCAGCACTTCTTAAAAGTAACGCTGAACCTATTGCGCCTGCAGATAATACTACAGTATCTGAATTGATGCTTTTTTCAACATTATCTTTTATATATTTTATTCCTTTAACCTCTGAATTTTCAACAATAATTTCAGTTACTTCGGCTTCGCTTATGAATGTTGCACCATATTCAACTGCCTCATCAACAAAATCTTTTCCAGACCATTTGGCATCTGCAGGACATCCGAATGCACATTTTCCACATTGAATACAATCCTCCTCCCGAATAGCTTTTGGCATTTTAAGTGTTTTTAATCCAAGTTCCCTTCCAGCATCCAGGAATAATTGAGTACCTCTGCCGATATGTGAATCGTCCAAATCATGTACTTTAATCAGATTTTCAACATATTCATATTCTTTAGAGATATCTATATCATATTCATGCAATTCCTCATCCAATGCCCGGACCATATTGGACATGGAAACAATTGTTGCACCGCCAATACATGTTGTTGTCAATAAATCCACATCATCATTATATGCATCATAATAGTTAAATGCATCTTTAGAATCTATATAAGGACCTTTTTCAATAATCGTTACTGGAATTTTATCTTTTGCTAATTCACGAGCAATAATAGCTCCTCCTGCTCCACTACCTACAATAATAACCATCCAAAATCACCAATTAATTAATATGTCAATTGTTATATTTATCCATCTTACTATAAATATTAAAGTATTATGAAGTCCAAAGTATTTAATGATTAAACTTTTGGAGCGATAGAATGGAAGAATACATTAACTTATTTGAAAAAGTTATGGAAAAAACAATCCCTAAAGTTGACTATATTGATATTAGAGCAGGAAAAAGCAATTCTACATCAATATTAATGAAAGATGGAAAAATTGATGAAATAAATACTGGAATGGGTATATCTGCAAGAATTAGAGTTTTAAATAATGGTGCTTGGGGATTTGCATACACAACAGACTTATCCAAATTTGATGAAATAACAGAAACTGCATTGAAACTTTCAAATTCATTGAAAGGAGATGTTGAATTATCTGAAAGTAAAATTATTAAAGATAAAATAGCAACAGATGTAAAAATACCATTTGAAGACATCTCTATTGAAGAAAAACAAGAGATTATGAAAGCAGCAGGAGATAGTGCAACACTTGAAAAAGTAAACAGTACAACAGTCGGCTATGCAGATGCACAAACAAATGAATTATTCTTAAATAGTGAAGGAAGCCAAATTGAAGTAAAAACCAGCCGTCTTAGAATGGTTCTTAATGCTACAGCAACAGATGGTCAAATAATACAATTCGGACACGGAAGTGTTGCTGGAGTAAAAGGATTTGAATTAATAGCTAATGAAGATATTGAAGAATTTGGAAGAAAAATAGGAGATAAAGCACAACGATTATTAAAGGCCGAAAGTGCACCATCAGGCAAATTTAAAGTAATATCAGACCCTGAATTAACAGGAGTAATGATTCATGAAGCATTAGGCCATGCTACTGAAGCAGACATAATATTACAAAATGATTCCATTCTTAAAGATAAATTAAACACAAAAATCGCTTCAGACATTGTTAACATTTACGATGATGCAACAATAAAAGACGGATACGGATACTATCCATATGATGTGGAAGGAACAAAAACCAAACCAAACCAATTGGTTAAAGACGGAGAATTAATTTCATTACTGTCTTCAAGAGAAACCGCATCAAAACTAAATATGAAATCATCAGGAAATGCACGATCAAGTATAAATGATGCTCCCCTCGTGAGAATGAGCAATACATTCTTACAACCTGGAGACATGACTTTTGAAGAACTGATAGAAGACATATCTGATGGAATTTATCTTAAAGGTTCAAGAGGAGGTCAAGTTGACACAGGAAAAGGAATATTCCAATTTAATGCTGCAGAAGGATTTAAAATAGAAAACGGTGAATTGTCAACCCCCCTTCGTGATGTTTCATTATCCGGAAATATTCTTGAAACATTAAATAATGTAGATGCTCTAGGAAAAGACTTTAAATTAAGCGCAGGTTTCTGTGGAAAAGACGGACAAACTGTACCTGTTGGTGATGGTGGACCACACACAAGAATTAACGATGCAATGGTTGGAGGAAGTAATTAGGTGATAATATGATTAGTGAAGATAACGGACAATATTTAGTAGAAATAGCAAAAGAAGCAATATCAACATATCTAGAAACAAACATGAGAATACCAGTCCCAGAGGATTGTCCTGATGAATTAAAAGAAGAATTAGGAGTATTTGTAACATTGAACAAAAAAAGAAGACTAAGAGGTTGTATTGGATATCCGGAACCTGTAAAAAGTTTAATTGAATCAACGATTGATGTAGCTATTTCAGCAGCATTCGAAGACCCAAGATTTCCTGCATTAAAAACAGAAGAATATGGAGATTTGGAATTTGAAGTAACTGTTTTAACTCAGCCAGAATTAATTGAAGTTGCACATCCAAAACAATACTTTGATGAAATAGAAATTGGGCGTGATGGATTAATTATTCAAAAAGGATATGCAAGAGGACTGCTTCTTCCACAGGTAGCACCAGAAAACGGTTTTGATGTGGAAACATTTTTAGAACACACCTGCATGAAAGCTGGAATTAGTGCAGACAGCTGGATGGATGAAAGTTGTGATGTGTATAAATTCCAAGGACAAATTTTTAAATAGTGATAACAATGATAGTACCATAGAAAATATCAGTTACTTATTAAAAATACTTGTCATATGTTCTCCTTAACCTTTTTACAACCAACTAGTAACAGTGTTACGTATGAGAATGATGAACTATTAGAAAATATATTTATTACAAACTTTTAAACTACATCTCTAATTTAAAATCATTTTTCGAAACTTAATCTTGAAAAATTAAAGAAAAACCAGCAAAAATTATAAAATTAAGGACATATTGACAAATCTCTTAAAAAAAATATGGTTGAACTCTTTTTATATGAATGCAAGTTAATTTGTTTTATTTTACTTATATTTCAAAAATCAAATTATGGCAAAAAATTTCTTTGCAAATATAATAATTGTTGAAATATATGATATTGAGCTATTTTAGAACTTTATATTTTAAAATTAAATCTTTTCCCAAGAAAAATGAATCCATTAAATCCAAATTAACTGCATCATCCATTGTATCAAACCCCTCACCATCAAATAAGGTTTTTGCATTAACACCACCAACCACTTTTGGTGCAATAGAAACATTTATTTCATCAATAAGAGCCTCTTTAAGCATTGAAAAGTTTAGTGTAGATCCACCTTCAAGCATTAAAGTTTTTATACCTTCATTAGCCAAATAATTCATTAATACAGTCAAATCAACATGAGTATCACCACTGAAGAAGAATTCTACATCTTTTTGTTTAAAGACATTGTATCTATCGCTTGTTAAAAAATCATGCTTAAATTCGTTAGCCCCTGCTATAATAGTTCTTGCATCATTATTTGTAATGTGGGCACCTGTTGGAGTTCTACATTTGCTGTCAACCACTATACGAATAGGATTATCTTCAGGGTTTGCATCAACTTTGCGAACATTCAATCTTGGATTATCGGCAAGTACTGTCCCAATTCCAACCATTATCGCATCCATATTTTTTCTTAATTTATGCACCCTTATTAAGGATTCTTCACTAGACATATTTGAACTATTTTTTGCAGTGACTATTTTGCCATCAATAGTCATACCTGCATTTAAAATAACATAAGGTTTCATTTAATCACTTTGTATGATAGAATTAATATGAAGAAGTTTAACTGTCTATTATTTAATTATTACAATATCAGGAGTTTGTAGCAATATAATTAATCATTAATTATCTCTTTTATTTCTTTCTTTATTCTTTCAAATTCTTCTTTAAAACTTATTAAATTTCCATTAATATCTAAATGATTAAAATCAGTCCCTCGTTGAATAGCTTCTGAACTTCCTGCGATACAAATGGCACCGAGAGTTTTAACCCTTTTAATATTATAACCAAAATCCTTCATCAGTTTCATTTTTTGAGGATTATTCGTTAACATGATTAAATTTTTATTTGTATTTAAATAATCCAATATTACTGGGGTAAGAGTATAGCCAATTCCACCATTCTTTCCTCTTGGATCAGCATCTAATCCCAACGTAGTAAAACCACCATACATTGTTGTCTTATAAGTTTGTTCAGAAGTATATTGACCCCTATGTCTTATTGCTGCTCGTTCACTAAGATCAAACACGAACTCGTTTTCAGTAAAACCACTGCCCATTCCATTTTGAGAATCAATGTGTAACATTAAAAATCCAATTTTACCCACATTATGATAAATATGTTTTCCATTTTCATAGGAGTATTGTCCCTGAACCCATCTTTCAAATTCATCTCCATCTGAGATATCAGGCATTTCAATTTGATTAAAAAATCCTGCTAATTCTCTAATATTTTTCCATTGATAATAACAGTTACATCTTTGTGAACCAAATAAGAAAGATGGTGAACAAGCAGATTCTGTTCTGAAAACAAATTTATCATCATAAATATTTCCAACAATGCCCGCATTAGCATATTCCACACCCATTCCAGGCATATAAACAAAAATCCCAATATGTCTAACTAAGTGCGGTGTTTCAAATTTTTCTGTCAAAGAATAAAGATTAGCACCTTTATTTGAAATTATTAATGCTTTAGTTTTTGTATGAACAGCAATATCATAAATGGTCATTAAATCAACTTCAGCTTTATCTTGATTTAATGTAGGTCCAAAATTCATGATAATTTTATTAAATAATTCCTTATTCTGAATTTTAAAAATATTTTCTTCAAAATCATCTGGAATACTTTGTAAAACATCACAATAAATATCTTCACATATTCTTATTTTTTCAATATAATTGTCCATACTCGATTTTATTAATTTCTTATAATCCACATAAACCATCCCACATTTCTAATTATTTAATTTTAAAATATTTAAATTCTTTAAAATTTAAATAAAATTAATTTTTCAGTTATTTTCAATAATCTCTTCCTCAAACAAATTTTCCAAATATTATTTGAATTTAGTAATCAATATTGCTAATTGAAATAATAAATAGTTTAGATTTGAAAATTTGATGACAAACCACCTATTTAAATTGAGAAAATAATTATCTGTCAATAAATATGATTTCATCATTATATGAATATTATGTTTACTATATATATATTTTATAATGTTCTAATATTTCTTTAATCACCATATTCAAGACAATAATTAGTTTTTTAATTTAATTTTATCTTAAATATTTTAATATATTATATAATAAGTATAAATTTAATAATGAAAAGAATTTAAAAACACGAAAAACAGAAAATCAGAATCTCCTGGAAAAAACCATTCATCGGAAAATTAGAAAGTAATAACAACAAACTAGAAAATTATTTCGGAAATACATTAGATAAACACACAAAAAGAATTTAAAGAACTCCAGAATGAATATTTGACTACATTATGGCAAGAAAAAATGGCTGGATAGAAAATCAAAAAAAAGTCTTAACAAATTGAAAGTCCCCACTTGATAGTATTCCAAAAGATTTAAATTGTCTCAAATTAAATAATGATATTAAAGAAATATTTATTTTAGAAACATTTAATAATTATTCTCTATTTGCTTTTTATAAATTATTAATTATTATTTAAAGTTATATGAATCATTATTTCATGATAAAATTAGGTAAATTAAATTAACTTTATATAGTTTCTAGAATGTTAAGAAAAATTTTTAATAAAATTAATTAAATATGAGATTCATGTATAAAAATAAACAAAAAATAATTAATTTTTATTGTTTTGCACTATATGCACTTTATGCATTATTTACCTTAACTATATTGGGTTATGGTGTTTATTTTCTTGAAGAATTAAGTTTTTCATATATCGAAATTGGATTAACAATCGGACTTTCAGCATTAATATCTTCCATTATACAACCATTAATCGGCATGCTTGTTGATATAAAACAATATTCTTGGAAAGAAGTTTTAATTATATTGAGCATAATTATGTTAATATCTTCCCTTCTAATTTTTATTGCTCCAAATTCATTGTTAATTTTATTATTTGGATTAATGATTATTATATTAGGATGTATTTATCCATTTTTGAATCAAGGTATTTTTTATTACGAACATTATGGTATAAAAACCAATTTTGGTGTTTCAAGAGGATTTGGATCATTAACCTATGCAATTTTTGCAATAATTGTTGGATTCACCATTATTAATAATAATATTATGATAATTAATGTGTATTCATTAATGACATCCATTTTAATGTTAATAATCGTGTATTTACTCCCATTTTATGGTAATATTAATACTAAAAATACAAATACGAAAAAAAAATTCAAAAACAATGTTCTAACTAAATATCCTAGTTTTACCTTAATTTTTATTTCAATGTGTCTATTTATGATATTTCATAGTATATTTATGGGATACATGATTAATATTTTTGAAAATGTTGGTGGAAATGTATCTGATATATCCATTGCCAATTCTATAATCGGGTTTATTGAAATTATTCCAATGTTTTTGTTTACAAAATTATTAAAAAAAGTATCTGCTAAAAAATTATTTATAATAGCCAGCATATTTTATGTTATTCGTTCAATAGTAATATTAAATGCACAAGATACAATGGGGATTTATCTTTCCATAATTTTACATATTTTTACTTATCCCATAATTATTCCTGCTACAGTTCATTTTACTAACGAAATAATACCTCAAGAAGATAAAAATGAAGGTCAAGCATTCATGGGTTCTACAATAACAATTGGAATAATATTTGCCAATTTAATTGGAGGCAATATTCTTCAGATTTATAATGTTAATTTATTACTTATATCATTGGTAATTATTTCAATTTTAGGATGTATATTTGCATTATCTTCATTATTATATAAAGATTAAAAATCAAGTTTTTTGGTAGATAATCTAGAGTTTTAATTAGTGCATTTAGATTAATTTTTTCTCATTATTTGAATAATGATTATTTCACTGCCCCAATTTATCCCTATTCTCATATTTTAATTTAACCATTTAATTTTTCTTAATTTTCTTTATATTTATTCATATTTTATTTTAATAACTTAATAAAATTAGTATGTGAAAATTAAAAGTAATCTAATGAATGATAGAGGAACAATATATCACCTAATTCACCTCGTCGAGACAGGGATATGCAGGCTAAACTTCAAAAGAAGTTTTTACCGTCTATAATATTCAGATTATATTATTTATACAATTGTACATAAATATTTAGAATAAAAATAAGTTTAGAAGAGCATGAGTATTACCTCCATATCATGAGTTTTCATACTACTCACAACATTGATAAGTTTTTAATTTCTATTTTATTTTCATAAATTATTTTGAGTTTATAGAAATCATTATTTTTTTTACAATCCCCACAAGTTTATAAATAATGTTTAACCAACTTTTAATTTCATGAATTTTGAATCTCACCCACAAATTTAATTAAGCATCCCAGTCAAAAGAATATTATAGAAAAGTTATGAAAGAAGCAGTATAAGTAACAGATATTTAAAGTGATATAATGATGATACCAACGATACCTACCCCTGATGAAATATTGGATAAGGGATTCAGCAGAGGAAAAAAAGCTGCTGATTTACTCAGGACACAAAAAATCCCCAAACATTTAAAGGGTAAAAAAATTGAAGAAAGAAGAGTTGTTACTGCATGTCAGGTAATGAAAGATAAATTAAAATCAATAATTGATGCAGTACCGGAAATTGAAGAATTACATCCATTTTATCAAGATTACATAGATATTACAGTTGGCGTAGACTCAATGAAACAGGCATTGGGTGCACTTAACTGGGCATATGGTATTTTAGCTCAATTGGAAAGAGAATATTCAAATAAACTTAAAAGAAGTCCTTCAGAAAGAGCAAGTGCTATTCAAAGAGAAGCTTATGGAAGAATTGCTTCTGTCATAAATAAAATAGAGAAGGATTTAGATTTCCTGGACTTTGCCAAAGCAAGTTTAAGAAATATGCCGACAATTGATTTTGATGCAATAACAATTGTAATTGCAGGATTTCCAAATGTAGGAAAATCTACACTTTTAAGACAAATCAGTGGAGCGGATCCCCAAGTAGCTAACTATCCATTTACAACAAAAGGAATTCAAATAGGTCATACCGAAAGACATTGGAAAAGTATCCAAATTATAGATACACCAGGATTATTGGATAGGCCAGTGTTGGAAATGAATGATATTGAAATGAATGCGATTGTTGCACTTGAACATCTTGCTGATGCAATTTTATTTATTTTTGACGGATCAGAAACTTGTGGATTCCACTTAGAAAGTCAGTACAATCTATTAAAACAAATTGAAAAAATATTTAGTGAAATACCTATAATTTACCTGTTTAATAAAATGGATATTGAACAGGATGAAGAATATATTAATCAATTTGTAGACAATCCAGAAAATACATTATTCATATCAGCACTTGACGGTGAAGGTATAGATAAAATTAATGAGATAATTGACACTATTGAAAAAATTGATAGGACTCCAGAAGTTGATGAAGAGGAATTAGACTATTATTAAGAGTAATGTTTATATATATGTATAGATAATCTATAATCAAACATATAGGGAAAAAGTGTATAAGGAGTGAAAATTATGGAAGAAAAAGATGTTCTTGAAGAAAAAATAAACGAAAGAAAAGAAAGATTTGACGATAAAAAAGAAAAAAGTAAAGATAAATTCGAAGAAAAAAAAGAAAAAAGTAAAGATAAATTCGAAGAAAAAAAAGAAAAAATGGAAGATAAATTTGAAGAAAAAAAAGAAAAAGGAAAAATTTATTCAGAAATGTTCGTAAATGACATAAACAGCACAATTGAAGAATTCAAAGAAAATTTCAAAAACATGCAAAAATATGCTGATGAAAAAATCAATGAGTATAAAAATGCTACTGTAAGTAACTTAGCTGCTGATTTAGTTGAAACTGATGAAACATACTACTTAAAAGTTGCAATTCCAGGTATTTCAAAAGAAGATGTTGAAATTGAAGCAGGAGACAATGATATTGTAATCACCACAACATTCAAACCATTAATTGAAGAATTAGAAGAAGTTGAAGATGTAAATGTTATTGCTTCTGAATTAACTAATGGAAGATGTTCAAAAACCGTTAGATTTGAAAACAGTATTGATGTGGAAAACATCAAAGCAAAATACAATGCAGGCATTGTTTTAATTACTCTTCCAAAATTAATTATACCAAAACATAAAATAACTGTAGAATAGAGTTACAAATGTTTTAAAAATTAATTTAAACTTTGATCAGGAAATTCCTGGTCAATACACTATTTTTTTAAATCAAAGATTCATATACAAACATCATCCCAATAATTAGTTTTCCCAATTATTAATTGGGATAATAGACTTTTATGCAGAATTATTATTTTTAAGAGATATTGAGAAAAAATTATTCTTCGTTTTCCTGGGACGAAAAATCTGTAAATGAATCATTATCAACACGGTCATTTAACTTCAAAGTTTTTTCAACATCCATTGCTAAAGCATCACAGTCTGCTTTAATACTGTTTAAATGCAATAAAATTCTTTCTTTTTCTTCATTAATTCTTTCTATATTAGTATAAGGATAAATAGCTTCCTTAAACATTTCATAATCCACTGTTGTATATGGATAATCATTCAACTGTTTGCACACATTTTTTAATATATCTGCTAAAAATTTATTCATTTCAACCTTTACCCTATCCCTAATAATTTTGTCACCATCAAGATTTTGCCTCATCAAACGGTATACTTCATTTTTAGCAAAAGGCAATTTTTCTTTTTGCTCAACAGCAGATTCATTATTTTGATTATTAATTTCTCTTTCAGCCATGATAATTACTCCCAAAATTAAAATATTGTGCAAAAATAAACAAGTTAAACACAAATTTATCATTACATAATACCAATACCATATATGTTGACCTTACTATATAAAGGTTTGCCTTAAATTAAAGTAATGAATAATAATTTTAGTATTTACCCATTTAAGTTATTAAATAAACAATCGATTAATTAATTATTATTATATCTAAAAACTAATCTTATAAAAATAAATAGTAATGCATTAGAAAAATAATAACAATCCCAAACTTATTTTTTAGTGAAAAGATATCTCAAAAAAAGTTAAAAATTATTAAAAAGAAGTATTCAAAAAAATAATGGAATAAAAACAGTAGAATATCATCCACTGCATTTTAAAATTAGTATCTGACTTTACCAATATGTCTTGTAGCACCAGGATCTTCACCATTGAAGTGAGCCAAGTAATATACAAACCATTCAAGAGGAACTACAAAGATTAATGGAGATAATAATTTATCTACATCAGCAAAGTCTTTTAAATTAAATACTATGACTTTAGCTTCCAAATTATTGGAAAAGTCAATAGCTTTTCTTGTAATTTCATCAGATTCGAAATCACAATCAAATATAATCATAGGAACATCTTTTTCAGCACGTTCAATTAATCCATGTCTGAATTCAGAGGAATATAATGGGCATGCATGTTTAATTGCTCCTTCCATAAGCATAGTCATTGCTACTTTAAATGAAAGACCAAAATTAGGTCCGCTTCCCAGACAGTAGAAAATTTCTTCATCCTTATATTCTTCAGCCAATTTTTTATAATCTTCTTCAGTTGTCTTAAGTAATTCTTCTATAATATCTGGAATTTCCTGTAGCTGAGATAATAATTCATCTTTATTTTCATAATCAGAAGCTGAGAATAAAATTTGGTAAAGACATGCAATTTGAGTCACATAAGTTTTAGTACCTAAAATAGCTGTTTCAGTTTCGCATCTTGTGACTATTGGAGTTTTAGCTTCTTTAATCATAGAACTATCAGGCTCATTAGAAATTGAAACAGTATGAATACCAAATTCATTAGCACGTCTAAGAGAAGATAAAGTATCTGATGTTTCTCCGGACTGGGATGTGAATATTGCTAGTGAATTTTCTCCTTTTTGTAAAAATTTGTTATAATAAAATTCATATCCTGAAAATACTTCAATATTTAATGCAGTAGTCATTCTAATTGCATCCCTAACACTGTAACAAGTTGATATAGAACTTCCACATCCAATTAAATAAACTTTATCTGCTTTTTTAACCAATTCAGAAACTTCATTCATTGTAGATAATTCATCTTCAAATGTTTTTCTAAGTGAGTTTGGTTGTTCCATCATTTCATCATACATTTTATATTTCATGGAAAGCCCCCTATTTCATTTTTATAAATATAGAATATATTTATCTTTTTTAAAATATAAAAAGTTTTTTTAAAAAAGAAGTATAACATTATAATTAATGGAAATTGATTTGACAAAAATTGGTATGTTTAAAGGCCAGCAATATGAAACTATTATCACTACAGAAAATATGGACGGTAGTCTGAATGCAGCACCTATTGGAATTTTATGCAGAGGAAATAATAAGGTAATGTGCCGTATTTTTAAAGGAAGCCATACCCTGGAAAATATCATTTCACAAAAGGCATTCATTGCCAATATTACACAAAACCCCGAACTATTTACCTGGTCTTTATTGGACAATCTTGAAGCAAATGATTTCAACGAAAACAAATCCATTAAAGGTGTTGATTGTTACTTTAAATGTGAAGTCACAAGCATTAAAGATGCAGTGAAACAAAGTGATCCTGTTAAAAAGAAAGGAGAAGCAAATGTTATTAAAGCTGATGTTACAGAATTAATTATCAATAAACCAACAAAAGCATACAATAGAGCTTTCAGTTATGTTATAGAATGTTTAGCTAATTTTTCAAGAATAGATGTTGTTGATGATAAAAAAAGAAAATATTATCTGGATTCATTTAAGGAAGCTTATAGGGTTGTAAAAAAAGTCGGATCTAAAAAAGATAAAAATGCAATGGATAAAATAAAAAGTAAATTAAATGAAAAAGGTTATGACATTTAATTTATAATTACATCCATAAATTCGAAATTATCACAATCAAATAATCCCTTATCAGAAATTTTAATTGACGGAAGCACTACAAGGGACATGAATGCCATTGTCATGAAAGGTGCATCAAGTTTACAACCTAATGCCCCAGCCATTTTCTGCAAAGTACGTAAATTTTTAGCCACATCAAATGCATCCTCATTACTCATCAAACCGGCGATAGGAAGAGGCAGGGACCCCTTAAAATCTTCACTTACAACGGCTATTCCACCATGGTTATCAATTACAGTGTTTACTGCATCCGCCATTACTTTTGAATCATAACCAATGACAATAATATTATGAGAATCATGAGAAATTGATGATGCAATAGCTCCTTTTTTAAGACCAAATCCATTAATAAATCCATTAGCGACTTTATTTCCACCATAACGTTCAACAACAGCAATTTTTAATACATCCTGAAAAATATCTGATTGAACTTTACCATCAATACATATTAAATCAGCAGTAATATTTTTAGTTAACAATTCACCATTATAACATTTTATAACATTGACTTTACATTCATCACCATCATAACATACATCAAAGTCTTCAGGTTGCTTTTTAGAGGCATTTATTGTATTTTCAGATTCAACATCACCAACATCAAACAAAACATTTTCACCATCGAATACACATTCACCGGCAACATAAGTTTTCAATATATTAAAATCAATTAAATTATCAATTATTATAAAATCCGCTTTTGCACCAGTTACAATAGCACCACCATCCAAATTATAATGCGCTGCAGGATTGATAGTTACCATTTCAATAGCTTTAATTACATCCACACCCAATTCACAAGCCTTTTTAACAGACCCATTTAGATGACTTTTAACTAAATCTCTTGGGTTTTTATCATCAGATACAATAAAATCAAAAATTGGAGAATTAATTCTTCTTTCCAAAACATCAGTCGGTATGATACCAAAACTATCCTGATTTTTCCAATAGTCTAACCTATCATTAAAATCAAAAAGAGATTCCATATTTTTAGCAGATGATCCGTCACGCACCATAATTTTCATACCTTTCTGCTTTTTTTCAATAGCTTCAGCAAAATTACTGCATTCGTGGTCAGTAATGATATATTGTTCCATGTATTTATCTAATTCTTTACCTGAAAGCAATGGCGCATGACCATCAATAGGTTTATTATACTTTCTTGACAGTTCCAATTTTCTTAAAACTTCTTCATCACCATTTATAACACCAGGAAAATTCATCATTTCTCCAAGAGCAACAATTTCATCTTTTTGAAGTAAAAATTCGATTTCATCAGAGTTCAAAACAGCCCCGGATGTTTCAAATCCCGTTGCAGGAACACATGACGGTGCCGAAAAATAAAAATTAAATGGAACTTGAGAGGCATTATCGATCATGAATTCAATACCTTCAATTCCACAAACATTAGCAATTTCATGAGGATCACAGACAACGGAAGTAGTACCATGCCTAACTGCAATTTTGGCAAATTGAGCTGGAGTCAGCATACTACTTTCAACATGAATATGGGAATCAATAAATCCGGGAAGCAATAATCCTTCCACATCAACTTCAGTATCTTCACCAAAAATGATGGGAACAATCTCCTCGAAAACACCATTTTTAATAGTAATTCTAGCAGGATAAACAGAATCAGTCAAAACATCTAGAATAAAAGCAGTAAAAGACATTTTAACCCTCATTTAATGCATCATGAAGTAATGGTAAAAATGAACCGATATCAGTAACGATACCAATTACCTGTGCACTACCCCTATCAGACAATTTGGTAACAGTGGATGGATTAATATCCACACAGATTGTTTTAACTCTTGAAGGGAGCATATTTCCAGTTGCTATTGAATGTAACATTGTAGCTATCATTATAACCATATCGACTTCCTGAGCATATTTTCTCATTTCTCTTTGAGACACAATAACATCAGTTATTACGTCAGGAAGCGGTCCGTCGTCACGAATAGAACCTGCCAGTACAAATGGAACATCATTTTTAATACATTCATACATTATTCCACCGGTTAAAGTACCATCTTCAACAGCATCCCTAATGGAGCCTGAACGATTGATTTTATTAATTGTTCTCATATGATGAGTATGTCCATGAGCAACAATTTTACCTGTTTCCACTTCAATACCTAATGAAGTGCCGAATATATTGGACTCCATATCATGAGTAGCCAAAGCATTACCTGCCATGATAACATCAATGTAACCTTCACGAATCAAAGATGCTAAATATTTACCTGATCCAGTGTGAACAATAGCTGGTCCACCAACAATTCCTATTTTTCCACCTTTAGCTTTAATTTCCTTCATTTCTTTAGCAATGCCTCTAATAATATTCATTAAAGGTTTTTCAGAAGACACATCACTATTCATGAATTCAAATACCTGTTGTTCATCTCTTGATCTGTGAGGTGGTGTAACTTTTACACCATCAAGGCCAACAACGATTTTATCCCCAACTTTTACATCAGCTATAGGCTTTACAAAAGCACGATTAGCTTTTTCATCAACAACGACCAAACAATCCATCTCAATATCTTCAACAGGAAGCCAATTTCCTTTATAGTAAATATGAGTAGTATGATTGGATGAGGAGTAAAAACCCTCAGGAGCAACTTTATCTTTTGTAGATGCAACCAAATTAACTTCTTTAAGCTCATCAATTGATGCACCAAGAACTGATAATTCATCTAAAATAGATTCTAATAATTCGGGAGATTCGGCAGATACTTCAATTTTAGCTTTACTAATATCAGATTTCTTTCTACCAACATTAATTTCCAAAATATCAAATTCCCCGCCTTTGTCCATAATAATGCCCATTGTCCTAGTTAAAGTTAATGAGTCGATAATATGGCCGGAAAGACCAATAGTTCTTTTATACATAATATTTTTTGCTCCATTATTTGTTAATACTATAAATATGGTTTCGATGATATTTAATGGTATTGATGAAAAATATATTAAAAAAAATCATATTTAAAAAATTCCAAATATATGCTATTATCATGCTAATAGCATATACAAATTAATTAAAATAACAACGAACAAATTATAAAATATGAAAATTAAAGATGATATGCGAATTATCTCATTATTGCTTCGTTCTAAAAAAAGAGTCGAAGTTTTAAAATCTTTAGAATTCGAAGATAAAATACCTTCAAAAATCAGCAAAGATATTGGAGATAATAGTAATCACGTATCCAAATACTTAAAAACACTAAAAGATGCTGATTTAGTTGTTTGCTTAAATGAAGAGGATTCCAGATACAGATTTTACAGTATCACCGATAAAGGAACATATTATCTTAATCAGGTAAAAGACAAATACGAATAGTTAAAAAATCCATTACCAATTAAATTAAAGACAAAAAGTCATAAATTATTTTGGCAGCAGATACGGCAGTATTTTCACCTAATTTATTTGTAGCCGTTTCAACAACATCCATTCCAACAACATTTTTATAGGATAAAGATTTAACAACATCTTCCATTTCAGATACAAACAATCCTCCAGGCGTTGGATTTCCGACAGCAGGAGCAATAGCTGGATCAAAGACATCCATGTCAACGGACAAATAAACAGGAGTATCAACAGTCGTCAAATAATATTCAACTGCATCCATATGACGATGCACATCCTTATTCTTAAAAGTCTGAATATTATATGTTGAATCAACAAATTCTTCTTCTTCAGCAGAGGAGGATCTTATTCCGATTTGAACTAAATCAACACCAAATTCATGAGCCCTTCTCATTACTGTTGCATGAGAATATTTCTCACCAATAAAGTCAAATGCCAAATCCCTGTGGGCATCCAAATGCACAACAGTCAATTTATCATACTTTTCAGATAATGCTTTAATAACACCTATTGAAGCGGAATGCTCACCACCAATGGTTATCGGCCTAATTTCCAAATCCAATAATTCATTAACAGTATCCTCAACAATTTTGCATGTAGCTTCACAGTTACCTGGAACTACATTTACATCACCGAAATCATAAAAAACAGTATCGACGGATGATTTAAAATTAATATTATACTTTTCAAATCCGTATGACGCTTCACGAACAACAATAGGACCTAAACGAGCTCCTGAATGATATGATGTCGTGCTGTCAAATGGAACACCAATTATACCATATGAATCCTTTTTAATATTATCAAAATCAGTCGGTGTGGAAAATGCGAATTTCCACGGTTCATAAGTATTCAATAGCATAATATATCTAAAAAAAAGAATAAAATAGAGAACTTATTTAGTTCTCATGATTTTCATATTACCTAAAGCTACAATGTATTCTACTTCAATACCTTCTGAAATTTCATCTTTTAAATCTTCAGGCATTGGTAAATCTAAAGTTTCGTAACTTTCCATATCCATTAATTGAACATTTTCGCCTTGGATAGATAATACTTGACCTACTCTTTTATCAATAATTGGAATATCTACTTTAGTATCTACAGGTTTAACAATACTTCTTTTTTGGTTATCAAAAATACCTACAGCTTCTAATCTTGCTTTAGCAGCCCCGTGTTTACCCGGGGAAGAGGTAGTTAAACTAGTGATTTTAGATGCTTCTCCACCTAATACGATATATTTTCCAACTTTTAATGTTTTAATCTCTACAACTTTAGTTGACATTAATTTTCCTCCATAAATTCCACATTTTATAATCTATAATAAGAATTATTTTAGATTAATTATAATTTATATTTACTATTTTATATAAAGTATTCGATTTAAGCAATCAATACAAATGTTATTGCTAAAAGGACAGTCATTATAAAAATCCATATAATCAAAAATACTTTTTTAATATCACTTTCACCTTTTGTAATATAAGATTCGCCTTTTATATCAGAAGATCTTTTTCTAGTATTCTTATACTGCTCATCATTTCTTAAAAAGTTATAAAAAGCCCTGCAAATGAAAATAAAGACTATAATAAAAATCCCAGAATAAATAATATTCCATTTAGTCAACATTACAACAGAGGATAAAAGTAACATTAACATTAAAAATAAAACTCCCGTAATTACTAGTGATATATATTTATTAAAAATCATAATCTTATATTTAATATAAAGTACATAATAAAGATTTAGTGAGTAATATACTTTTTAACAACCAAACGATATGTAGAAATCCCATTTGATTTTTGCAAAAAATTTTTTATTTTGATTTACATTAAATTCATCAAATTAATTTAATTAAAATTACAGATGAAATTTTACACCATTAGAAAAAAATAAGTAATGTATGATTATATATAGCAATAAATATTAATATGAAACCTGAAAATACCTATTCTCCAGTTAATAGTTGTTTCAAAGCCATTAAATCTTTCAAAATTTAATTTTTAAAAAAAAGGTTAAAAAAAGTTTATTTTAAAAATAAACTCTTTTTAATTATTCGGTTCGTTGTGGTAAGAAAGGAATTAATGATTCAGCTAATTTAGATATTGGCATTGTCTGTAACCATACTTTACCTGGTCCGGTTAATTTTGAAAAGAACAGACCTTCTCCAAATAATATATTTTTAGCTCCCTGAACTCTTTCAATGTCAAAATCAATGCCTTCTTCCATTGCAGCAATGTGGCCGGGATCTACTAATAATACTTCACCAGGTTGCAAGTCCCTTTCAATGACTTCACCATCAATTTCTAAAAATACCATGCCGTTTCCAGTGAATTTTTGAAGAATAAAACCTTCACCGCCAAATATTCCTGTTCCAAGTTTATTTTTAAAGAATATGTCAACATCAACACTTTCCTCTGCTGCTAAAAAAGCATTTTTCTGGCCAATAATAGAATTTGATCCATCCAATTTTATAGGGATAATTTTTCCGGGAGTACATGATGAAAATCCAACTTGTTCTCCATCGGATTCTGCAGTAAAGAAATTTAAAAATAACGTATCTCCAGATAATGCTCTTCCAATTCCTTTCAATAGACCTCCACCAGTATTAGTTTCCATATTCATACCTGATGTCATAAATGCCATTGCGCCAGTTTCATTTTTTATTGTTTCTCCCTTTTGTAATGTACATATTACAATAGGAAAAGAACCTCCAGTTATTTCATATTCCATTTTAAATCACCCAAATATTTTTTTATCAATGACAGATTACATAAAACATAGAAATTGCCATCAACTATTCAAATTTCAATTATTTAGATTCATATTAAATATTTTTTTATTAAATACAATTAATATTTATCTTAATAGTTTATTAAATAATTATTTATTTTTTTTAATTCAGGATAGTCTCCAAAATTAAATTTTGATTTTTGAAAAAATTTGTTTTATTTTTTACTATTTTTCAAATATTTAAATTAATTATTAAATTTTAATTTTATGATTTATTTTTTAGTTTTAATAATATTTAATTTGTAATAAGTTCTTATTTTTAATTTACTGTTTTTTTAAAAAGTTAAGTTCATATACATTTTTGTACATTTTTGTATTAGGTAAAAGTTATTTTAATATAATTAAAGGAAAGATTAATAAGAATCAGAACATTGGGTATTAAAACTTTCGATTGGGATGTTATAAGAACCATATTTTTTGTTTTGTCGTTGATTTTATCGAGGATGATTTTTTGTTTTTGGAAATTGATAAACTTAAGAAAAAATAAACTAAATATATTATTTTTCCAATCAATAAATCAAATTTTTATCACAAGATTTATATTTAATTAGTAATAAACATACAAATACTCAAAAATGAGTTTATTAATAAATAATTAAAAAAAAGGTGAAAATAATGGGTATAGGTAATATAATAGGAGATGCTATGGCATATCCATTTAAGAATATTAAAGCATTAGTTTTATATATAGTTTTAAGTATCATCGCCGCATTAATCGGTGGTGCAGCTATAATTAGTTTTGCAGGCGCATACACTTCAAAAGGTATCGCAGGATTTGCATTTGGTGGAATGACTCTTGTTGGAATCATTCTTTTTGTTCTTGTACTGTTCCTGATTGAAGGATATGGTATAGACATTATAAAATATGGTATTGAAAGAAGAACTGATAGTCCTGGAATTGACATCGGAAGACAAATCGCAAACGCAGTCAAATTAGTTGTTGTTGACCTTGTTTATTACATTCTCCCTGCAATTATCATTGTTGTTTTAGGTCTTTTCCTCAGAGACTGGATACTTACCATACTTAGTATAATCTTAATTATTGTATTTACATTAGCTAACTTTATGGCCAAATGTAGATTAGCAAAAACCGATAGTTTAGGTGAAGCCCTAGCTATTGGAGAAGCTATTGGAGACATTTCCAGAGTAGGTATCGGTAAAATCCTCGGAACTGTTATCCTTATTGTTATTATTTTATTAATCATTGCAATTATCCTTGCATTTATTTATAAATTAAACAACACTATTGGTGGCATTTTATTAGGTATTTTCTCAGTCTACTTTGTATTCTTCTATAATAGAGCTATTGGTTTATTATATGCTGAAGCATAATCAAACCACTCTTTTTCTTTTTTTCTTTTTTTATAGACCAATTAAAATAATTTATTTTTAAAATCCATAAATACTTAGGATTCATTTGTAATGGTTTCCAATGAATTCATGAATGGACTTACTGTTTTTAGTAATAATTGCTGTTGATGGTTTAGTATTGATTGAGGAATTTCTTTTATCCGATGTTGGTACTGCTAGTTGGAGCTGTTTAAATAATATTAGAATATGTTAATCACCAATTTGATGACAGAAAAACCTAATTAAAAATAAGAAAAAAGAAAAAGGATTAAGTTATTTAATCCTTGATAGTTATTGTATTTGCGATTCTCATTCCATCATACTCTGAAGTGATGATGTATTCACCAGCCATCAGATTAATGTTTAACTTGGCAATTCCATTGGAATCTGAATATCTTGTGTAAAATACTCCATTGATATTAAATGTGACTGCAGCTTCTTTCAATGGATTACCTTGACCATCAAGAACAGTAACATTGAATGTTGAACCGTCTTTATACTTCATTTCCAAATCAGTAGCATTTAAAGTAGGCAATACTGTAATGGTATATGACATCTGAAGACCAGTCAAAGGATCAATAGCTGTCAATATGTACTCTCCAGGGTTTAAATTAATGTTTAATCTGGCAGTACCATTTTCATTGGTTGTACGGTTATAGAAAACACCATTAATATTCATGGTAATG
>ONIK01000139.1 GCA_900317865.1 uncultured Methanobrevibacter sp.
TCATTTCATATTAATCAACGGTCCAGAAATAATGAGTAAATATGTTGGCGGATCTGAAGAAAACCTGAGAGAATACTTTGAAGAAGCAGAAGCTAATTCACCATCAATCATATTTATTGATGAATTGGATGCAATAGCTCCAAAAAGAGAAGATACAAACGGTGAAGCTGAAAGAAGGACAGTTGCACAACTTTTAACCTTAATGGACGGTCTTAAATCCAGAGGTCAAGTTGTAGTAATCGGTGCAACAAACAGGCCAGATTCACTTGATCCTGCACTCAGAAGACCTGGAAGATTCGACCGTGAAATAGAAATCGGTGTGCCTGATGCTGATGAAAGACAGCAAATATTGGAGATTCACACAAGAAATATGCCAATTGATGAGGATGTTGATTTAAATAAACTTGCAACTACAACCCACGGATTTGTAGGAGCAGACCTGGAATCATTATGTAAAGAAGCAGCAATGAGAGTAGTCAGAAGAATACTTCCTGAAATCAAAAACGATGACGAGGAGATTCCTGAAGAAGTTCTCAAAAAAATCATTGTAACAAATGATGACTAAGCTGGGAAGATGTGGGCGGACTTGATGATGCCAAACAGGAATTGAAAGAAGCAGTAGAATGGCCTTTAAAATATCCTGAAAACTTCCAGAAATTAGGTGTGAAACCTCCAAAAGGAATATTGCTCTATGGAATTCCGGGAACAGGTAAAACATTACTTGCAAAAGCAGTAGCCAGTGAAAGTGAAGCAAACTTCATTTCAGTTAAAGGTCCGGAACTCCTGTCCAAATGGGTTGGAGAATCTGAAAAAGGAGTAAGGGAAGTCTTTAGAAAAGCAAAACAAACTGCCCCAACTGTAATATTCTTCGATGAAATCGATTCAATAGCCAGTACAAGAAGCGGAAATGACACTGACAGTGGAGTTACAAAAAGAGTGGTCAATCAATTATTAACTGAAATGGATGGTTTAGAAGAGCTTGAAGATGTATCAATCATTGCAGCAACCAACAGACCGGACATTATTGATCCCGGTTTAATGAGACCTGGAAGATTCGACAGACACATTAAAGTTGATACACCATCCGAAGAAGCCAGAATTGCAATATTTGAAGTTCACACCAAAAATATGCCTCTGGCAGATGATGTTAACATTAAAAAATTAGCAAAAGCAACCGACGGATATGTCGGAGCAGATATCGAAGCCGTATGTCGTGAAGCAGCAATGCTCACATTAAGAAATGATATAGAAGCTTCCGAAATTCCAAACAAATATTTCAAAGAAGCCATAGAAAAAGTAAAACCTGCAAACATTGCAGATGACCAGTTAGTCCAATATATGTAAGGAAGCACCCCACTTCCTTACATCCTCCTATTTTTTAGGCAGTATTTCATCACTGGGCCTTATACTGTAACAGTAGTATTGTGCCTTGTATTCAATGAATGGGAATACAGGATGGCCAACACCATATTTAGGATTATATCCAAAAATATTAACGTATTCAGCCAGATCATTACGTTCCCTTTTCAATGCCTTAGTAACTTCAAACAATGCTTTTGTATCATCAATAGCTCTGTGGAAATTAACCTCCTCAATACCGTAATAGTGCACGGCATCTATTAATTTATGAGGATATTTTTTCCTGTCCTTGAAAACTGTGACGGTATCCAGCCAATTCAGATTAGCTACAATTTCATCAGCTTCATTCGGATAATGTCTTTTAAGCAAAGAGTGGATAAATGACAAGTCAAACTGAGCATTATGAGCAATCATTAATGTGTTTGGAGTCAATCTTTCTTTTAAATCCTGAGCAATGATTTTTTCATCAACCCCCTCATTTTGAAGCATGTCCTCAGTTATACCAGTAATTTGAGTAATTCCATGAGGTAATTTTTCATTAATTTTAATGAACTTATCATATTCCTCAGTTATTTCACCGTTTTCAAGCGTAAACATTGCAAGTTCAATGATTTTACAATAATTACAATTTAAACCTGTAGTCTCCGTGTCAAAAAATATAATTTTAATATAAATGCCTCCCCAATAGAAATATTTGAAGTCAAATAATATTTAAAAATATTGAAAATTTAATAGAAAATAGAATTATCCTGAAAATTAATTGGAAAATTTAATGAATAGTGTTTTCGGCAAGCTTTAAAAACATCCATATTTTTTAAAAATTTTGTCGATTCCCCAAATATATTAATCATCATAAACAAAAATTCCATTAATGAAAAAAATTTATTTTATTTTGCCGATTCTTGCAGGAATATTATTCGGGTCCTGCGGAATTTTCGTTAGAGTTCTGACTCAAAATGGAATGGACATAACAACACAATTATTTACAAGATTTTCAATTTCAATCATCATAATGTTAATCTTTATTTTAGCAACCGATAAAAACCTGCTTAGAATAAGTTCAAATGAATTGAAAATCATTATAATAGCTGCAATTAACATTTTAGCACTTAATTTATGCTACAATGTTTCAACAAATACCGTTCCATTATCTCTTGCGGCGGTACTTTTAAGTCTGGCGCCACTGTTTGTCATTATTTTTGCATACATTGCATTTAAAGAAAAGATAACCTCTAAAAAAATTATTTCAATGATTCTAATAATTATAGGATGCATCTTAACGACAGGACTT
>ONIK01000101.1 GCA_900317865.1 uncultured Methanobrevibacter sp.
AACTAAATAATATTTTGTACCATTAAACATTAATCAAAAACAGATAAATTATACATAAAACATTTCCAATAAAATATTCAAAAGCATAAAAATAGACTCGTTCAAAAACTTTGTTGATTTTCAAAATCGTTTTATCACAAATTACTAAACAAAGCTGAAAACTAATAGAAATCGATGAAAACAAAAAAGAATATAAACAAAGAAATAAAGTCGAAGCACACAATGGAACCTACAAAACATATTATCACATCACTGAAATGCCATTAGTAGGAATTGAAAATATACAAGCAATAATAAATGAAATGGGTGCATCATACAATATAAAAAGATTATTTAACATATTTAAAGAAGAAAATATAGATTTAAATGATGTTTATAAAGTTATGGATATTTTGACAGCACTAAATTCAGACTTTTTATGCAACGGAGGTTTATTTGCCCAAAAATGAACAATATTTAAAATTAGAATAGTTTATGCCAAACCTCATATTATAAAAGATTTCATAATTAAGGATAGGATAATTATAAATTTGAAAATCAAATAATTACCAAATTTCCCTAACTTAAATTAAGTCTCTGCAGATGCAATTTAATTTACATTCCATTTCTCATAATTAAACATATATTGTTCTAGAATCCCAAATTCTATCGTTATGTTTACACCATAAATAAAACCAAAGGCTATTATTTTTTACACTGTTTTTTATATAATTTGAAGATGGTTGATAAATGACAGTAAATGTTGCATAACCATTCTCATCGGTCATTAACTCTACTACATATGGATCGCTTTTTAAATATACATCATTTTTGAATATTTCAATATGTTCTGTAAAAGTGTAGGATATACAAAAAGGACAATGAGGAATATTTTTATTATTTTCATCTGCAATTCGTATTTTCAAAGTGAAAGTGTGTAAATCAATCCCAAAATCTGTATGGATAACTTTAAAAGAATCCCAATCATATTCTGAATATATATCCTTTATTTTGTATGCGAAAATATTGGGAGCAACATCAAAAAGATCCCCAAAATGAGGTTCAACACTTTGAAGTTCATAATTAGTAATAATTTGATTATTTGGATAACTGGAATCATTGACAGTTAATTCTTCTGCAGTTTCATTTATAATTTCTTTTGCATCATTGACAGTTAATTCTTCTGCAGTTTCATTTATAATTTCTTTTGCATCATTGACAGTTAATTCCTTTACAAATCCATTATAATCCTGAAAATCTCCTGTATCGGGATTTTCAGCAAAAATACAATGGCCACTTACAAAAAACAAAAATATTAAAAATATTGTAATTAATTTAAAATTCATAATATTCACACGTCATTATTTTTTAAAAAAATGATATTTAAGAATTTTCGCATGTAATTACTTACTTGCATGCATCTATTACCTATAATTGTAGGCAAATTAAGGAGATTCCAATTAATTTTAATTTCAAAAAAAAGTAATAATTGATTTAAATCATTTTTAGACTTTCCAAAAAACAATGTCAAAATCCAGAAAACAAACATTCAAGACCAAACGAGGTGTTTTAAAACGAATATATCGCAGAGATTTGATTTGGAACCAAAATCAAAAAAAAACGATTTTGGAAATCAACAAAGTTTTTGAAAGATTCTAAAAATAACAAAAAAATAAATATAAAATTGAATAAAATATATAATATAAACATTTTAGGAAATATGATATTTATGGACAATGATGAAATTTTAGCCAGATTTGGAATCTCTCAAAGATTGGCTTACGGCCTGCTGTTCCAAAGCATATTGATAATAATTGCAACCATAATCAGTTTAATAGGTGTTTTTAAAACAGACCTCGACACTCTAAGTTATATGACAAACATTATTTCAATGGTTGTTTGTATTCTTCTTTTACTCTATTCCTTTGTTGGACTTAACGGTAAAAAAAGCAGGGAAGCTTTATTTACCACCATAATAATTATGTTCATTATTTTAATTCTGGCAGGATTATTTGCAAACATGATGGATTTGAAAAGTCCTACCGGCCTGCTTACAGTAATATTGCTAGTCAGTGCAATATTTTTTATGAGCGAATTCAGAAAAAACTACAAAGTTGCAAACTATGCACTTTTAGTGATTCTTATTGCAAGTACGATTATAACTGTATTAAATATCATAGCCGGCCTTCCATGGTTTGTCGCTCTTAAATACATCATTATTCCGGTGACAATTGGTATGACCTACTTTGAAAGAGTCCAAAGAGGCAAATACGATTTTGGAATTTAGCCAAACAATTTAAACAGAAGTTGACATTACTTTCAGCTTTTTTCTATTTTTTTACAAAAATATATATTTAATCCAAACAAAATTATAAATATAATTATATTGGGGGAACTATTTTGCTTAAAAAACGATATTTACTATTGATTCTACTTTTCTCTTTTCTTATCATTTCATGCGCAAGTGCAGCGGAAAATGAGAATGAAACCATTATATCAGAAAATATAATCGTCGAAGAACATGATTTGACCAGTGCAGAAACTAACGAATGGTACGTTAATGCCAGTGCCACAGGAGTGGAAAACGGTTCAATAACAAATCCCTACAGCAACTTACAAAAAGCACTGGACAGTGCAAATGATGGAGACAGCATATTTATTGCACCGGGAATTTATATTGATGAAGGAAATGTATATTTGGCTATTGAAAAATCCGTCAGAATTGAAGCCCAAGGTCCTGATGTGATATTTGATGGTGAAAAGACAAATCAGATATTTGAAATTTATGCTTCAAATGTCCTCATCAAGGGATTGACATTTAAAAACGGGGATTCACTTTCAGGCAGTGCAGCATCTCTTAAAAACGCATTAAATGTTTCTTTTATTGACTGCAAATTTATAGACAATGTCGCTTGGACTTTTGGAGGTGCCATTAACACACAATTATCATCTGTAAGCATTATAAATTGTTCTTTTATGGGCAATTCTGCAATTCATGGAGGTTCAGCACATATTGCAAATTCAATTGGCCAAATTGTCAATACAACATTCATCAATAACAAAGCAACTGATGGTTCAGGCGCAATCCACAGTTCAATTTCAATGAATTCAATTGACAACTGTGACTTTATCAATAATCAAGTCAGCGGAAAGGCCCCTTATGGTGGAGCGGTTACTTTTTACCAATATGAAAACAATATAAGCAATTCAAGATTTATCAACAATTCAATCAATGGGGAATACGGTTATGGAAGTTCAATTTTCAATTACGGTATTTTAAACATAAACAACACCACAATAGCCAACAACAGACAGAATACCAAAAACAGAATTGACAATAGTGTTTACACAATAATCGGAAAGGCCAATATTGAAAACACAATTATTGAAAATAATACCTGCAGCGGTAATGAGGATATAATTTATGCCCTGTTCTGGCCTATGGTATTTGACAAGGTACTGGATGAAAACATAAGCATTCCTGCAAAATATGATTTGAGAAACATTACTTTAGAAAACGGCAGTAGCATATCCTACATCTCCCCAATTAAAGATCAAAAGGATTCAGGTTCCTGCTGGGCTTTTGCCGCAATAGGTGCTTTGGAATCATACTTATTAAAAAATGAAAATAAACTATATGACTTTTCAGAAAATAATCAGAAAAATGTAATGGGTTCATATACAAAGGACGGATGGGCAATTGACCCGAACAGAGGCGGAGGAACAGGTAAAACTCTTGCATATTGGGCGCGCTGGTCCGGTCCGATAAATGAAAGCGATGATCCATATAATGATTCATCCATCATATCCCCAACCAATTTAACTGTCGTTAAGCATATCCAAGACGTCGTATATTTGCCTGTAATGGACAATACCCAATTAAAGCTCGCAATATTAAAATATGGCTCTGTCGTTATAGGATATAAATATTTTGACCCTGAAAAATTTGAAATTAATGGAACAACATTTGAAAGCGAAATTTCACCGATAAATATGATTCCAAGATATTCCACCCACGTGGTTGACATTATCGGATGGGATGACAATTATCCAGGTTACACATTTGGTGAAGACATTCCTGATGGAGCATTCATAATGAAAAACAGTTTTGGTGAAAGTTATTATGATGAAAACCTAAATAAAACAGTATATCGTGAAGCCAATGGTTTTAACTACATTTCATATTATGACGTGACACTTTCAAAAGAAAACATTCCCTTTGCAATAGTGAATGTGGAGGATGTTGACAATTACAATAAGAATTATTATTATGACCCTACAGGAACACTTGTTAATTTAGGCTTTAACAATGAGACTGCATGGTTTTCCAACCAGTTTATTTCAAACAACAGCTCCCGTCTCGCCGCATTTAGCCTATATTCATTTGGAGTCGACTCAGCATATGATGCATATATTTATGTGAATGACAGGCTTGCCCTCACACAAAGCGGAGTTATCCACAATCCAGGTTACAATACAATCCGCTTAAGCAATTATGTTAATTTAAATGAAAATGATATCTTTAAGATAATCATCAAATTAACCACCCCTAACTGCAAATATCCGATTCCTATTGCCTGTGATGTTGACGGCTGGATGATTAACGTACATTCATCCCCAAATCAGTCTTTCATAAGTCCCGATGGAGTTAACTGGATAGATTTATATTATGTCCATGAAAATCTATATCAAAAAGATGGTTTTGTGACCTACAAAAAACTTTCAAATGCCAGTGTTTGTCTAAAAGCATTTACTGTCGATTTGGACATATATGCAAAAGACTTGGTTAAAATCTATAAAAATGATTCTAAGTTTGAAGCCAATATCGGTAAAAGCAATGAATTCGTGTCTTTTGAAGTTAACGGCATTAATTATATCCGTTTAAGTGATGAAAACGGAACAGCTAAACTAAACATCAATTTAAATCCTGGAAACTACACCATTAAAACTTCATACGGTAACAGAAGCATTGAAAATAATATTGAAGTTTTACCTACACTGATTGGCAAAAATCTAGTTAAATACTACAGAAACGAGTCACAATTCTTTATTTCATTGATTGACGGTGAAGGTAAATCAGTATCCGGCGTTAACATTACCATGAACATCAATGGCGTTTTCTATAACAGAGACTTTTGATGTCATATAACATTACAGTCCTGCCTGTTTTAACTGCTGAAGACATCACCATGAAATACCTGGACGGAACCCAATTTGTTGCTACACTCATTGACGGTGAAGGAAAAGCTTATACAAACCAAAACATTACTTTTAACATTAACGGAATATTCTACAACAGGACTACAGACAGTTCAGGACAGGCCAGGCTGAACATTAACCTGATGGCCGGAGAATATATCATAACGTCAATGTATGAAAACGGTGCGGCAACATCAAACAAAATAACCATAAGAAGTTGAGATTAATTTCTCAACTATTTTTTCTTTTTTTTACACAACAAAGTTTTTATTTGACTATAATTGATTTATTACAATAATTATTTCAATGTCGTCAACTTAATTTTTGATTTCATGTTTTTTCCTGGTTTTTATGTTGGTTTATAGTTGATGTTGAATTTTCTTTGTTTTTTCTTATTTCTGGTCGTTGTTGGATTTTTGATGCCTTTGTTTGGCGATTGTGTGCAGGAATCTATTAATTTTTTCGTATAATTCCTTATTATTTCTTTTGTAGGATTTAGAATCATTATGGGCAAGTATTTTTTGAGTTTTCGTATTAAGTGTGCTTGATTGACTTTGTATTCTTGTTTTATTCCTTTTTGTCTTTTGACTCTGTTGATTAGTAGGTTGAAATAGTTTTTGTAGTATTGGAAGATGTTATATTTAATGAATTTGGAATATATGTCTTGTTCGATTGTTATTTTTCTTTTTCCAGTGTAATTTTCTATATTTAGTCTGTTTTTCAGTGTATTGTAGTTGGTTTCAATTCCCCAACGCAGATTGTAGAGTTCTTTGAAATCTTCTATTGTGAAGTTTTTATCTAATATGTTAGTTAATAAGTATTCTATTGTTCCATTTTCGAGTGTTATTTTTAGTATTCTTAATTTTAAGTGTTTTTCTTTGCTATATTTTTCTTTAAGGTGTTTGTTGTTAAATTTTTTTAATCGTTCTTTTGTGAGTTCAAGTTCGATTTCTGCATCGTTTTCAGTTATTTCGTATCTGTCGTCTATATAGCTTTTATCTTTTAATCTAACGATAAAATAACTATTCATAGACATTATGTGTGCATATAGTTCCATAGCGTTGTATCCTCTGTCTAAAATAATAATAGATTTTGGTGGATGGATTAAATCTTAGATGTTTTCTAGATTTTGGTGCATTAATGGAAATTCTGCTTGTTTGTAGCTTCCTATGATTCCATCAAGTATAAATCCGTTTAATAAGTCCATAATGGATGAGAATTTGGCTTGTGCTGGTTTTCTGTATTTTTCAGTGTCTTTAATTTGGAATTCATTTCGAACTTCTTCAAAATCTGGAATTTCAAAATCAGATCCATCACCTCCCAACAAACGAAATCCTTTATACGTCTTAAAAAAAGTGTAATTTTCGTGATAATTAATTTCAAACAAATATTATTTACTTATTTCTTTAAATACTAATGGATTAATGAATGTTCGTTGTTTAGAAAATGCTTGTCTTGTTATTAGTTGAATATCTCTTGTAAAATTGTCTTCGATGAAATCTTCAAGATCGGCTTGATTAGAAGTTCCTTTATTAAAGCAAAGAAAAGTTACATAATCCTTAAATGAAAATTTACTATCTCTAGTAAATTTATTTTCCCCAAGAACATATTTATCAATAGATTTTACAATATTATCAAATGTATCTTTAATATAGTAAAACATAGGGCATCACAACACCATATTGGAATGAAATAACATTTAAATCAATGTTTTTTCTAGTTTTTAAGGATTTAACAACAAGTTTCATAAATTCTATTTTTCGGAAAAAAATAGAAAAATTAATTAGTTTCTTTCCCCAACATAGTATTGAGGGTTTTTTATTTGTTTGCATATTATATAATTTACCCTCAATCCTTAATAAAACTTTTCACAACTATTAAAATCTATTTTTAAACAATTATAACTTTAAATATAGGCCATAGTTATATCAATACCAACCATTTAAAAAATAATAAAAGTTACATCTGATTTAAGTAAAATAAAGAAAGCATCAATTAAATTGATTGCAGACCACATAACTTGCAAAATAAAATAATACAAACAAGTATTTAAATAAAGAAATACTAACTATAAATTATTAATTTTAAAAAATAAAAATTTTAAACACGATATATTAGTAATAAACTAATAAAATATTAATAAATAAAAAATAAGAATTTTTAGAAAAAATTAAGTTGACGACATTGTAATTTTTTATTCCTGATTGTGGGGTAAGAAATCCTAAGTCTGTCAGGTTTTTTAATTTGAAATGCATAAATCTCTTTTTTGATTCTAGTTATTATCTGATGGATTTTTATATTTATAATCCAAATGCTTGTAAAAATAGCTTAAATCAAAAAAATATTTTTCATTGCCCGATTGTAAAAAATAAAACATTTTTTAAATTAAATAAAATATTTCTTACATTCAAAAAGAGACAATGGTGCAGCAAATATGAAAAAACAAATACACACCATTAAAGAGCATTGTTGATAAATACTATCCTATAAAATAATGGATTTGGAATTAAAAATTGATTCAATAGAACATACATACTATAAAAACAAATCAAAAGAAAAGTAAAAAAAAATTAATTAAGATAAACTGTTCTTAAAAAGAGAAAGGGGGGATATGATTGTCCCGCCCATATTTTTTTTAAATGCATTGAAATTTAGAAGGATACCTAGAGATGATGAAGCCACATGCTGTGAAAAAGGGCTTGAATTTGTAGCACTTTTTTCAGGATAAGAAGGCATAAAAGGCTTAAATCTAGTAACATCAGAATTCCAACCCCCATTAAATATGTCTGTTGGCAAATACATATCCCCGTATCGAACAATAGGTTTGTATGAAGAAGGCACCAAAGAATTCATATCATCAGGAATTGAATATAAAGGACTGGAATCCACATGATGAACATTATGGCCGAATGCCACCCATTCAATTAACTGGTCATTTTGAGAAGTTGGTTTATCTGCTCGCCACCAATTACCAGATATTGAACCATAATCACCTTTGTTAAATACTGTTTGACCTTCCTTTCTAGCTTTATTGTTAATGAAAACATTATGAATTAATGTTAATTTAGAACTTGTGGAATCCAGATAAATTGCTCCGCCTTCATCAGTGCATGAATTATCTATAAATACACAATATGAAAAAGTTACATGATTTTCCTTATTTATATATATTGCACCGCCATCATCACCAGTGTGAGCACCCTTACCTGCAGTGTTTGAAATAAAAACGGCATACTTTACATTTTGAGTAAAAGTATCTGTATATATCGCACCGCCTTTACCTTTATCCGCAGTATTGCCTTTAAAATAAGAAGGCGTATTGACTAATGTTAAATCACGGGTACATATTGCCCCACCATCGTTTTCAGCATAATTGTCAAAAAATGAACAGTTATTAATATATGCGCTATAATATGTTCGTATTGCACCACCATAACAAGTACGGAGTGTAGATCCCACAGCTTTATTTGATTTGAAGATACAATTAGTTGCTTCAATACTAGCTCCGGAAAAAATTGCCCCACCATCAACATTAGCCTGGTTGGAATCAAATACTGTATTTTTTACATATACTTTACCGAAGTATGCTTTTGTAAAAATTGCTCCGCCATGACCAGTGTCTACACTATTACCGATAAAGAATGAATTAAAAACTTGTGTATTTGACTGATTATAATTAATATACACATTCCCTTTTTCGGAACATATTGCACCGCCAACACATTGAGCATAGTTATTTGAAAATGTGGAATTATCAACAGTAACATCATCCTCTGCACAAATTGCACCGCCACTGCCTTCACCCCAAGTGAATCTTTCTTTGTTAGAATCAAATAAACAACGAATAACACTTACCTTTTTTTCGGAATATATACCTGAAGGACTATAATCAGCAACATTTCCTTCAAATTTTGTATTTGTAGCATATACATTAAATGAAGAATAAACAGAAGCAGCAGTAGAAGATGCCTTATTATTTAGGAAAAAAGAATGGAAACGTCCGTCATCAGATTGTTTATCATTAATATATACACTACCACAGGAATATATTCCTCCACCCCAATATGCACTATTTGATTGGAATGTGCAGTCAGTAATTGTAAGAGGACTAGATCCTGCATTATATATTGCACCACCATAATTCGTAGCCTCGTTATTTGAAAATGTACAGTTTTCAATTGTATATTGGGCTAAATGACCAATACTAATTGCACCACCATTACCCTCAACATGGGCATTAATTATATTGAGATTTTTTAAGCATACATTTCCACTAAATGAAGAAAGCCCCCAACGGCCCATACAATCAATAGTGTGGCCCTGCCCGTCTATAACCAAATCCTTATTAATGGAAACATGAATATTTTCATAATTCGAATAATCATGATTTAAATATAAAACAGGACCATTGACATCCCTTATCTCCTGTTGAAGATTAGCAAATGCCTGAGGATATGAAAAATAGCTATTTAAATTATTATTGGAATTAGAACTAACCATAGAGTCTGATAAAGAATCACCAATACTGATTGAATCATCAGCAAATGAGGATTCGACTGCAGTTTCATTATTGAAATCCGCTGCAGAAACACTTGTTATTGAAAAAATAATTATAAAAAAACAAATACATAAAATATTTTTAATATTAATAAAATCTACCTCACAAAATATTTATATACATAAATATGATATAAGTTTTATTTAAACAATTTGGCATGCAAGCACTTACATTCATTGTTATTTGTACAAAAAAATTAAGAAAAATTTATATATCATATAAATTTTCAATTTAATATAAAAAATTTTCATTTTTTTACAATATTTTAAAAATTGATGTTAAATTTGAACTAAAATGTAACTGCAACATGAAAATTATGCAATGCCGTCAACCTAATTTTGTCTAAAAATTATTATTTTCTAAATTATTAGTATATTATTACTTTATTGATAATATATTGTATTTATATTTATTATTTTTTAAAATTAGTATGTTATAGTATGTTATTCTTTGTTTAAATATTTATTTGTCTTTTATTATTTTGTAAGTATTGTTGTTGTGATGTGATTTAATCGCAGATTCATTTATTTTAGTTAATGTTGGTAAATATTTTATTAAATTTACTATGGTTGATATTCGTGTGAGTATG
>ONIK01000019.1 GCA_900317865.1 uncultured Methanobrevibacter sp.
AAGTGAACCGATGTCAATACCCAGTTCCAAAGCATTTGTACAAGTAACCCCCAGATATTTACGTGATTTCAATCCCTCTTCTATTTCACGTCTCTCTTCAGGTCTGTAACCTGCACGATATGCTGCAATACGAGAATTATCCAGCTTACCATCTGTCAGTTTAGCGTCCTTTTTAGACCACATTGCAATCAATTCTGTGATTTTACGTGAAACAGTAAAACATAATGTCTGAATGTTTTTAAGCATCAGGTAACGGAATATGTCTGCTGTCACTACATGAATTGATGGTGCTGATGATTCAGCCGAATTTCTATAATTTTTAAATGGATTGAATAAAATAAAATCTTTTTCACCGCTAGGTGAAGTATCATTATCAATTAATGTAAATTCTTCACCAGTCAATTTATTAGCAAGCTCCAAAGGATTTGCCAGTGTTGCTGATGATAAAATAAACTGAGGATTTGAGCCGTAGAAATTAGCTATTCTTTTTAATCTTCTAATTAAAAAAGCTACATTTGAGCCGAAAACCCCCCGGTAATAATGGGCTTCATCTATTACAATATATCCCATTGATGGTGCCAGGACAGTATTAAATGAAGCTGATATGGGTTTGTCAGGATAACTCTTGATTTTTGACGAATATTATATCTTTGAGACTTTGGAGTATCCCCATCATAAGTTCTTGGTTTAATATCAATGTCCAAATCTTTTTCCAAATTTTTTAAAACATTCAGCTGGTCATTTGAAAGTGCTTTTGCAGGATAAATATAAAGGGCTGTTGCCTTTTCATCCTCTATTAATGAATCCATGATAGGCAAATTGAATGCCAAAGTCTTACCCGAAGCAGTTGTTGTAGTCAAAATAACATTTTCATCCCTTTTTATGGCTTCATAAGTATCGGCCTGGTGATCATATAATTTAATGTCTTTAGAATCCAAGTAATCGATGATTTTATCATTTAGATTAGGTATTTTTTTGAAACTGGCTTTCTTAGCAGGTATAGTTTCAACATGAGCAATATGGTCTCTAAACCTAATATCATTTTTAAATGCATCAATTGGAGAGTCTAACATAATAATCATTAAAAATAGCTTTACAGATATTATATTAATTTGATATAATATTTAAATTATTCGTGGATTACTAATCAAATGCTCTCTAATTATTTATATATTAATTGAATAATAAATATTATATAATAAAATTTTTAGGTATTACAATGATTAGTTATGAAGAATTTGAAGATATAGTAGTGAATATTTTGAAAAGAGATATTTCATCTAACCATGACCAGAAAAAAGCTATTCTTTCAAAAGCAAATGAAGGACTTTTTATTGTAGCAGGTCCTGGATCTGGAAAAACAACAGTAATTGTACTTAAAATATTAAAATATATATTTGTTGATGATATCAAGCCTAATGAAATACTTGCAACAACATTTACCAGAAAAGCTGCAGACGAATTATATTCCCGTATTCTTGGATGGGGAGATGAAATCAAAAATTATCTCGTAGATAATGCGGGAGATGACTTTGACAGACTAATCGCAATTAACAGAATTGATTTTAATCAGCTGACAATTGGAACCACAGACAGCATTGCCCAGGAGCTTTTGCGTGTTCACAAAGAACCTGGAACCAACCAGGAAGTAGTTATTGAAGAGTTTGTTGCTAAATTTGCAATGGTTAAAATACTTTTAAAGGATAACCGTTACTTAAATGAAAACCTTCAAGGTTATCTTACAAGTTTTACCAAAAAAGAAAAACTGAAAGAAGCTTCCCAGATGAGTGAAATTATTCTTGAGCTGAAAAACAGAATGTATTTTGACCAGATTGACTTTGATGAATTTTACAGCAATGTTGGTGAAGGAAGCGGTGCTGAAATTGCACTTGACTGTATAAAAGAATATGAAGAAGAACTTAAAAACAGAAATATTATTGATTTTACAATGCTTGAGTCCAAATTCCTTGATTCCCTTAGAAACAACAAATTAGATATATTTTTAGATGATTTGAAAATCATTCTGATTGATGAATATCAGGACACTAATCTGATACAGGAAGAGATTTACTTTACAATGGCCGCATCAGCTATTGAAAACGGCGGAAGCATATCTGTTGTAGGTGACGATGACCAATCATTATACCGATTTAGAGGAGCTACAGTTGATTTGTTTACCAATTTTAAATCTAGAGTTAAAGATAAGCTGGGCATTGACGTGGAAGAAATTAACCTTAGAACAAATTACCGTTCAAGCAGAAATATTATTAACCACTGCAATCGCTTTGTTGAACTTGATCAGGAATATCAAAATGCAAGGGTTGAAGCAAAACCTAAAATCATAGCTCCAGAACTTGAAAAACACAACATGCCTATTTTGGGATTATTCAGAAATAATGTTCAGATGCTGTCAAAGGATTTGGCAAAACTGGTTAGTGATTTGATTAATAAGGGTGAAACTAACCTGAAAGTCAACAGAATCATCGATGAAGAGTACTTTAAACAATTGGAAAAATGTAAAACTAACGAAGATATAAAGGAACTGAAGAAAGATAGTGCTAAAAAAGCAAAGGACATTGAAAATATTACTATTAAACTGGATGAGGAAGAGGGTTCAGCTTCGGATATGGCGGTTTTAACATATTCACCAAAGGAAATGAGTCACGGCACACATACTTTAAACGGACATATCAGAAATCAGCTGAAAAGATTAAAAAATCCTATTGAAGTATTTAATCCTCGCGGACGTGACCTGCAGGAAATTAAAGAAGTTTCAATATTTTGCGGATTGATGCTGGAATGTATTGATCCGGAGTCCAAAATACAAAAATCAGATAAACAGATACCAGTTCTTGGTAAAAAAAACATGCAGCGTTGGAGGTATGAGGCAAGAGAATATATTAAATTAAATCCGGAACCTCATGAACCCTTTGACCTGAATACATTCGTTATAGATTGGCAGAGAAGAAATCCCAGAGGATATGACAAATGGCCTGACAGAGCCAATTTAATGGAACTTGCCTATAAATTGGTAACCTGGCTTGATTTCTTACAGGAAGATGCTGAAGGAGTAGTTTATCTTGAAGCGATAACCCAGTCAATTACACAGACAGGATTTTTCAATAAATTTTCTGCAAATATTGTTTTCACAACCCCTGAAGCTGAAAGAGCTTCTATTCTTGAAGCTATCTGGAATATTTTCCTGCCAATAGCTACGGGAGATGTTTCAATAGACGAAGCTTTGCTTGAAACACTACCTACAAACAGATTAAACATCATGTCCATTCATCAATCAAAAGGTTTGGAATTCCCTTTAGTAATAGTTGATGTAGGTTCCAAATTTAAAAAGAATGATGTTAGAACACAAAACCAAAGATTTCCTAAAAAAGAACCTGAATATACAATCATGGAAGAAAGTATCCGTAAATATAGTGAACTTGGGCAGGATTATAGAAGTGAAAAGGACAAGTCTTTCGACGATTTGACAAGACTTTATTTTGTAGCATTTTCAAGAGCCGAGCATATTTTAATATTAATAGGATTGAACAATGCAATTGACGGTTATTCCTTTAAACAGAAACATAAATCTATTCCTAACGTTGCACTCGGCTGGAGTAGAGATGAACATCAGAAAGGATTTAAAGAGATTTATTTAATATAAGGTGAATTTAATGAGATTATCATCAAAATCAAAACCATATATGATTCCGGAGTACAGCTTAACTGGAGATTTATTATCTTATTTGACTTGCGGTTTGCAATACAGATATCAGAATAAAGGAACTCTTCCTCCTTCAATGCCTGTCCAGCTATGGTTTGGAGAATTTATTCATGGTGTGATGGAAGAAGCTTATATGAAATGGGAAAATGAAAAAACTGAATTTCCATGGGACTGGAAGGAAGATGTAAGGCCTATTGAAGAGATTATTGATTTAAGGCTTCAGATTCGTGGTTTATATCCTCCGGCAAATCATTTCTTTACTATAAATCATCCAGACATTAACATGAGCATTGATGATTTGAATGAATATGACCATAAAAAACTGGCCAGTGCAAGGGCAGAAAAGGCAATTAATGTATGGGGTGTTGATTTATTCCCATTAATGGAATCTGCTGAAGTTCTAATTAAAGGTTTAAGGGATATGCCATATACAAAAAATGATAAGCGTTCAAAATATTATGGAATTAATGGGGTTATAGACGTATTGAGCCTTATCAATATCCATGACGACAATAAGATTGTTAAATACCTTAAGGAAAATGAAGAATTCAATAAATTGATTAAAGATTATGAGGAAGACGAATACGAAATCATTATTGATTATAAAGGTATGAAAAGACCTCCATGCGATGTTGCAAACAGCAATAACGAAAATTGGGATTATCATGAAAGACAAATCCTAACCTATTCATGGCTTAGAGAAAAACAGGAAAGCAAAAAACCTGTAGCAGGAATAATATTTTATTTAAATGAGTTGGTTCCATCAATTGAGGATTTGAAATTAATAAAAGAGGATATCCATCATCATCTAACTGATGTCGGTGACAGTGAAGAATATAAAAAGGATATTGAATTGATTGAGAACTGGAGTGAAGATGACGAAATGCCCAAATTAAGTGAAAAATTTAAAATAGATCGCTCCATTCGAATTATTCCAATTAATGATGAAAAAATTAATGATGCACTGGAAAAATTTGATGATGTAGTCGAAAAAATCGAAACATCAATAATCAAAGAAATAAACGGCTGTAAAATACAGGATGCATGGACTGCTGAGGCGGAAGAGAGAACCTGTTCTGCCTGCGATTTCAAAACTTTTTGTAAAAATAACAAAAACAAAAACAAAGAATTTAAAATTCCATAATTATAAATATATTAACAGGTGAGTAATATGAGCGATTTAGAAAAAAATCAAAAATATGCAGAAGTTATTGGATCTAAAGTTAAACTAACTTGCAAGCCAGTAGCTATGAAACTACTTAAAAGTGAAGACGACATTCCGGAAGGTCTTGAATTGATTGGCGAAAAAGTAAGGCACTGTGAAATGGTTAGAAAAGCTTCTCTTGGTGAAAAATTCTACAGCACTGTTGAAGAGCAAATGTGTCTTGGCGGAGCAGGAGCTATTGGACTTAGAGAAATGCCTGAAAAATTAGCTAACGGTGAAAAATACTTTTCTTTAGGTAGATTTAAAGATTTAGAAACTGCAAAAAGTGTAACTTCCAAATTATCAGTTGTTGAGGATAAATTCTGGGGTATGGCATATGCACCATTAGAAGAAGCTAATTTCAAAGCAGATGTTATTCAAGTAATAACCGAACCTGTTGGTGGAATGAAACTTGCTCAAAGTATCGTTTATGCAAGCGGTGATAAAATTAACGCAAGTTTTGCAGGTATTCAGTCATTATGCGGTGATGCTTTTGCAAATCCATACATTGAGGGTGGAGTAAACTTTACTTTAGGATGTGATGGTTCCAGGAAAGCTGCTGATATTAAGGATAACGAAATGGCAATTGGTATTAGTGCTGAAAAAATAGATAAAGTAATCAGCGGACTTGAATCTATTTAATTAAACTTAAATAATCATCATAATGATTAATATTTAATAATTCTTTTTCATTTTTTTCTTTTATTCCATAAAACGTATATCCATCAGCAAATATTTTTCTCAAAATAGGATTTAAATTATCATCTTCATTTTCCAGATATTTCATTAAATTCATCCTTGGCGCTACAAATGGCATTCCAAGACCTTCTGCAGTATCCAATAATCCTGTTTTTCTTCTTCTCAAAATTGATATTGTTTTATAGGGATTTTCACATTTTTTCAATACATTAATCATGTTATTAAATGTTTCAGTTGATACCGTCGGTTGGTCTCCGGTAACACATAATGCAAAATCGGAATCAATATTTGATAAACCATTGAAAAGAGAAGTTGATAAACCTACATCACAAGGATTATTTATAATGAATTTTACTGAGTCTTTATAATTATTAGAAATAGCTTCCATTATTTCATCACTATAATGACCAAGTACTACAATACATTCATCAATATTTGAGGATAATGTATTGTCAATAGTTGTCTCCAAAACAGTTTTATCATTAAATGGTAAAATAAGTTTATTCCTGATTTCCAAATTTCTCGAAATTTGATCTTTACGCATTCTGGAATTTTTACCAGCTGCAGTAATAATAGCTGAAATTGACATAAAAAGAAAAAAAGAAAGGATATTAATTATCCTATATTACTGGTTTTAGTGGTATTGGTAGTCATGTTATTTGTATTAACCTGGTCAGAAGGCACATATCTAATGACCTTACAAAGAATAGACATTCCTGTTCCACTACCTTCAGTCCACATTACAAGTTTAACAGGATAATTATGATTATTAGTTACTAAAATACCACTGGCGGGATTGTAACCATATAATACCGCATTTTCAGTACCATCCATACCAACAGGTAAACCAAATCCTTCTGCTAAAACAGCGGATCTTAAAGCCCTAGCCGATGGACAAACACCGTGTGCTGCACTTCCACCAGGTGCTGAAGCATCAGCTGCTGAACCGAATGAAACATAATCATGTCCTGATGCGGTACAATTAGGCGGAATGATAGTATTATTCCATGCCTCTACAAATTGCCTTGCATTAAATTCCCTTACAGAGTCACCATATTCAGGGTGTGAGCCTAAATAAGTGTAATATACTTCACCTTCAACAGGAGTAGTGTTTCCCATATATAAAACAATAGGTGAACCTGACGGATAAGCATCTACATAATCGGATACATTTTTACCGAAAATACGTTCCACATCATCATAACTAATATTATTTCTATTATCGGAAAATCCTACGATTCCTTTTTCTAATGTAAAGTTTGAACCGACCTTTGAATCATAGTTATACCAGTTAACAATTGAAGAAGCATTATAGAAATCATTATGATAAGGCAAGTCTTTAATTTCATTTGTAGGAACTGATTTAATAACAGTACCGTTTTCAACAACATTTACACCATTTTCTGTTTTTGTTAAAACTTTATACGGTGAACTGTAACCCCAAATATAAGTATCAGGAGCTTTAACAGCCAATTTATCGCCTTCAAAAGTTAAATATCCTGGACCTTTAAATCCATAAGCATTTCCATAAGAATCAATACCTTCAGCCGAAACAGTAGAAAAATCAAAAGGAACCATACCTGTTGACAAAGTCATTAAAATGCCCTGTAAATCAAGTGTTCCTATTTGATGAAAAATAAATAATGGTTTTCCAAGTAACGGAACCTCAACCATATTATTATCATCCAAAACTGAATCTCCAGCAAATATTGATTGTCCAACAGGCAAATTATATGCCTTAGCAAAAGATTGGCCAGTATAATTGGTATTGTGAACAAATGAAAATGCAAACAACATTACACAAACAACAAATAAAATTAAAGTAATTTTAACTGATGTACTTCTCCATTTTGAACTCATTATCACAAACTCCACATTAAAAAATTATCAAAATTATACAATATATAAATATGTAAATTATTACTATTTATATATGATGATTATATAGGAATAATAGATTATTTTTAAATTTAATTTTTTAAACATGAAGATATCAATTAGTTAAATTTTTATGTTTTTAATTATTACAATTATTAATAGTTAAAGCTACTAAATTATATTTTTAAATAGAAAAAGAATTAAAATAAATAATACGATTTGTATGAAAATTTTAATAACATCAGATACATATGAAAATCAAATTTGTGGAGTTTATGTATCAATTACCACATTAAAAGACCAATTAATCAAACAGGGACATGATGTTAGATTATTAACATTATCAAAAGACCATAAGTCCAAAATTGTTAATAATGATTATTATATAGGTTCTTTTTCACTTTACAGAATAGATTTTAGACAATCAATTAAATTCAATGATAAAATTATCGACGAAATTGTTTCATGGAATCCTGATTTAATCCATGTTCAGACAGAATGGTTTTGCGGTAAAATTTCTAAAAAAATTTCTAAAAAAACAAATTGCCCATACATTAATACTTGCCATACATCTTGGGAAGATTTTACAAGTGGTTTAATTCCTACAAAGATCCTTAGAAGAATAATTTCAAAAAGAATAGTCAAAAAATGTTATAATGAATCTTATGGGATAATTGCACCCAGTGAAAAAATGATTTCATATCTTAAAAAAATAAATATTAATCTTCCAACTTACATCATTCCAACAGGTATAGACCTAGAAAGATTTAATCAGAAATTATCACCAGAAAAAGAAAATAAATTAAAGTCTGAGCTAAATTTAAATGATAACTCAAAAATATTAGTATATCTTGGGAGAATAGCGAAAGAAAAAAACATTGAGGAACTGATTGAATTTCTTCCAGATTTAATTTTAAAAGATAAAGATATCATATTGCTTATTTGTGGAGAAGGACCTGATCTCAACCATTTAAAAAATAAAATTACCAAAATGGGCATGCAGAAACATGTCAGATTAACCGGAGTTATTCACCCAAAAGAAACCTATAAATATTATAAACTAGGAAAAATTTTTGTCTCTGCATCTACATGTGAAACACAGGGAATAACCTATATAGAAGCATTAGCTTCTTCATTACCTATTGTTTGTAGATATGATAAATCATTGGATGATATTATTGAAAATGGATATAATGGATTTACTTATACCAATAAACAGGAATATATAGACCATATTTTAAAAATATTAAATATGGATGATGAATATTCTATACTAAAAGATAATGCTTTAAAAACATCCCAAAAATTTTCAAAAGAAACATTTGGAAAAGACATTGAAAGCGTCTACTTAAACACATTGAATAATCTTTAATTATTGGAATTTAGTCTTCAGAAGATGTATTATTAAATATCATGCTTCTTCTCATTTTAGTATTATCAAGCAATTTCAAATTATCGTCCACATCATATTTTAAATCAGCAATTAAATTAATTTCTTCATCCCATCCTTCTCTTTCACGAGTTCGGATTTTTTCCCAACGCTCATAATCTTCTTTAACGGGAATTCCATTCCTTTTTACATTTTCCAATGCATTGAAAAATTTAAATTGAATATTTCCTCTCAATTCCATTAATTTGTCATACTCTTCAAGCAAATCATCAAGCTGATATGACATCAGCCGAAATTTTTCACATTCAAGTTCCAATTTCAATTGGTCCAAATCATCATTTTTCATGATAACTAATTTAAATTTAATTAAATATAAAAATTTTTAAAAAAAAAGAAAAGAATTATTTAAAGATTAATTTATCTTTAAAACTGCGTTTCATTTTACCTTTGGTTTCTTCATTGAATTTAGTATCACCGACATCTTCATCAATACTAAACATAGCTAATTCATATACAATTTTATTTAAAGCTTGGCCTTTTTTAGTCAATATATATTCAACGTCACGCTCATATCTATCGGATATTCTTTTAATTAAACCATCTTTTTCCATTGATTTTAGGCAGTTGCTTAAAACTTTATTGGACAATTTTGGTTTGTCTTTTTTGAATTCGGAAAAACGAGTTTTACCAAAAAACAAATCGCGAAGAATTTCGATTACCCATTTCTTCTTGAACAATCGTACTACTAATTCTATTGGACATTTGCTATAGGTGTTCATTTTATTTTCCCCCATAGCCATATAGGCTTTTTTATAGTATATAAAGTTATCGTTATTTTAGAGTAACTAAAAAGTAACCAAAAGGATTTATATAAAAATACCATAAGTTTTAATTGAAAGTTTCACTAATATTGAACTTTCATATTGTTAATGGGGTAAAAAACATGTGTCAAACAATATTTTATCCCACTTGATCAAAACAACATATAATCTCAGCCCTCCTCCCATAATTTACACAAAGTTGTTTTGATGGTAGGCGATTAATGGTTAATTGGATTTTCTAAGATATTAGGATTGAAAATTAATCTAATCCCTAAAATTGAAAAGTAATGGGTTAAAAAAATTATAATAATTTTTCTTCCCATTCTTTTTGTCGAAAACCTGTTAAGACAACATCATCTGTGACAATTACTGGTCTTTTTACAAGCATTCCATCAGTTGCAAGCAATTCCAACTGTTCATCTTCAGACATTTCTGGAAGTTTATCTTTTAATTTCAATTCACGATATTTCATTCCGCTGGTGTTGAAAAATCTTTTTAACGGCAAATCACTTTTTTGATACCATTCTTTTAATTCTTCAACAGTAGGATTGTCTTCAACAATGTCTTTTTCCTGAAATTCTAAATTGTTTTCTTCTAACCATTTTTTGGCTTTTCTGCAAGTTGAGCATTTTGGATAATATACAAATAACATAGATTATACTATGATTTTTGGATTAAAAATAGTTAATGTCTAATAAGTCATATAACTGTGAAAAATCATCAATGAACCCAATCGGATAATCATGATTGAATGCATTATCTTCCCCATAACCCCATTTGACAACCACACAATCAATTTTTGCATTTTGAGCTGTTTTAATATCAGTTATAGAATCTCCAATATATACTGCTTCATCCAAACTTACATTAGCTCTATTGATTATATTATTTACTCCCCATGGGTCTGGTTTAGATGGATAGTCAACATTATGGCCTTCTATCAGTACAAAATCAATATCTGGGAAATATTTATCAACAAAATCAATCAAAGAATATGTTAATCTATTGGAATTAATGGCGAGCAAAATATTATTATCCTGCAGATTCCTTAAAAGCTCCTCACTATGTGGATAAGGAACTGTTTTTTCTTTTTTGGATGAATTATAATAATCCAAATAGACTTCCTTAATAATTTCTACATTTTGTGGACTACTGTTTTTGCCCAATACTTCTGAGATAATATCATCAATATTTCCCCCCAAACATGGAATATATTCATCACGCGTTAAGGTAGGAAAACCGTACTCTTTTAAAACAATGTTAAAACATGAAACAACATCATCTATAGAGTCAAACAATGTTCCATCAAAATCAAATATACATAGTTTTTTCATATTATCATTTAATTTAAATTTCAATTTTGATTTCATCATAAGTTAAATAAGGAATTTTACTATTTTTAGGTCCTGATTCAAATTTTATAAACCCCTGATCAGCTAATTTTTTAACTTTTGGCTGTATATTGCCAACATCCTTATTTATTATTTTAGCTAAATCCCTAATACTTTTTGGAGATTTTTCTTTGATTGTGCTTAAAATTATAAAATCTAAATCACTTAAACTTAATTTATCAGTTATTAAACTTTCCGATAGTTCAATCGTTTCATCCAAATGATTTATATAATAATTCCAATTTTCCAAATCAACATACATTTTCATATTATTGGTTCTTTTAAAAGTTTTTTCCAATTCAAATATTGATTTATATGTACTCTCCATATCTTGAATAAATTCTCTCCCCGTCTGTTTTTTTACTAATGTAATAATCATTTTATCAACTCTACCAATTCTTCAACATTAAATTTTTTTGTGAATCTTATATAATCAAAAATCAATTCTTTAATTTTTTCAGAATCCTCATCTTTAATTTTGATTTTAAACTCATGATTTTCAGAATCAGGATGAATATGAGGATAACCCAAATGATAATTATCAATTAATATATTAACTGGCATTATAACGATAGACCAACCATTAGACGTGATTGCATGGTAAATTATCCTATCATTTAATATAATTTTATTTTGAGTTTTACTTGACATATAATTATATATTAATTTTTATATTAATATATTTGTTGTTTATTTTACAACACATATATAAATAAATAAAAAAATACATAACAACTATAAATAATAAAAAAATAAAGAATCAGATAAAAGATTTAAAAAATTCCTCAAACTCTTCATCATCCATAGGTTCAGGAATTGATACCTTTTCATTAGCCATTATATTTGAAGCAAGATTAAAGTATTCACCCGCTTCATCACTTTCAGGATATTTTTCTACAACAGTTTTTGCATCCAATTCGGCATCTTGAATTAAATTGCTTCTATGAATGGTTCCAATAACATGTGTGCCAATTTTTTCAGCAAATGCATTGACTATTGCCTCTTCGTTTTCAACATTTCTGCAATTACAGATAATACCACTTAAATTTCCTTTAAGTTTTTTAACGCCCCGAACAATATTATTTGCGGCATAAAGTGACATATATTCACCAGAAGTAACAATCAATACCTCATCAGCATACTTTTCACGCAGAGGAACTGAAAAACCTCCACATACAACATCGCCTAAAACATCATAAACCACTACATCAATGTCTTCATCAAAGATTCCAATATTTTCAAGTCTTTTCATAGCAACAATTACACCACGACCGGCACATCCTACTCCAGGTTCAGGTCCTCCGCTTTCAACACATAATATATCTTTAAAACCTTTAAAAACTAAATCATCACGTTCAGGTTTTCTGTTATCTTTTAAAGTATTTACAACAGTTGGAATTCTTTGACCATATAACGTACGTGTAGTATCGGCTTTCGGATCACATCCAATAACTAAACAATTCAAATCCTGACTGGCCCATGTAGCTGATAAGTTAGCCACAGTAGTACTTTTTCCTATTCCTCCTTTTCCGTAAATTGCAATTTTTTTAATCATTGTGTGACCTCTCAATTAATTTATAAACAAAATCATTTTTTCTAACTTTACTTGGCATTAAAACTCCAACATTGGAGTTTTTAGAAACTTCACTAACATCAGCGCCTTCAACTTGCATTGAATCAATGGTATGGGTAATGGATCCTGTAGTTTCACCCTGAACCATTATTTTATCGCCAATTTTTAAATCATCCCATACCCTGATTTCAGCTACGCTAACCTTATTATAGAAGTTTACAACTTGTCCTATGTCTTTTTTAATATATTTTGACTGGTTAGTTTCACTTGTCTGGCATGGAATATCAAAGTAAAATCCCGTGTCAAAACCGCGGTTGAAAACACTCTTAAGCTCTTCCATCCATTTCGGATTAACTTTATAATCATTAGGATTATCCATATAAGAATCAATCGCTTCACGATAAATTCCAGTAACCATTGCTCCATAATCAGGACTGCGTGCACGACCTTCTATTTTAAAAGAACTGACACCTGTTTCAATCAATTCGGGAATATGCTCTATCATACACATATCCTTTGGTGAAAAAAAGTTTGTTCTGTAACTGTCATCATAAGAACCTGTTATAACAAAGGATTCATCCGCTACATCAGAAATATTTGAAACAGCATCATTTTGAGATTCTTCAAATGTTAATGTCCAATTTTTACGGCAGGGCTGGAGACAGTCCCCGCAATTAGCACTTCTTCTATATAAACCATAGCTTAAAAAGCATCTGCCTGAAATAGCCATGCACATTGCTCCATGAATAAACACTTCAGTTTCAATCGGAGACTTTCTGGTGATTTCAGCTATTTCATCAATTGACAATTCACGAGACAGAATTGCTCTTTTGGCACCCAGTTTATGAAGGGTTTTTAATGTATAAGAATTAGTTACGTTTTCCTGAACGCTGACATGAGCTTCAAGGCCGTTTGATACAGTATCTTCAATTAATCCAATATCTGATAAAATTAATCCATCTATTTCAGATGCTGCGATTTTTTCCAGATTATTTTTAAGTTCGATAATCTGGGATTCTTTTAAAATAATGTTAGTGCAGAGATAGGTTTTAGCCCCATATTCATTGGCTATCTTAGATATTTTGGCCAAATCTTCAAGAGAAAAATTTTTGGCATTAGCTCTCATATTATATTCATCCAGGCCAAAATAAACAGCATCAGCACCATTTTCCAAAACGGCACGTAAAGATATGTAATTTCCGGCAGGAGCTAATAATTCAGGCATATTAATCCTTTAAGGTTTATAATAAGTTTCAGCTTCAATATCATCAGGAAGTTCTGTAGGATATTCTTCATTTAAACAACCTAAACATAAATCTTCTTTAGGCATTCCAATAGCATCAATAAGAGATTCCAAAGTAATGTAACCTAAAGTATCAATCTCCAATTGTTCCTGAATTTCTTCAATTGAGTAATTAGCTGCAATTAATTCTTTTTTAGTAGCCATTGCTACTCCATAAAAACAAGGTGCAACTACAGGAGGACAACCTACCAGGAAATGAATTTCAGCAGGTTCTGATTCTTTTACTAAATCCAATAATTGTTTTGAGGTAGTTCCCCTTACAATACTGTCATCTATTAGAATAATCTTTTTGCCTTTAATGGCTTCTTTAATCGGATTTAATTTAAGTCTAACGGCCAATTCACGTTCTTCCTGTGTTGGCATGATAAATGTTCTTCCAACATATCTATTTTTAATTAAACCTTCACCATAAGGAATTCCGGAAGCTCTTGAATAACCAATAGCTGCAGGAATTGATGAATCAGGTACAGGAATTACAACATCAGCATCAATAGGATATAATTTGTGTAATTCACGACCAATATTTAATCTGGTCTGATAAACATTAATTCCATCAATGGTACTGTCCGGTCTTGCAAAGTAAACATATTCAAACATACAGTGAGATAGATTTGACTGATCTGCAATTTCAAGCATGTGACTTTTGATTTCATTATTTTCAAAGTATACAATCTCACCAGGTACAATATCCCTAATATATTTAGCGTTGATAACATCAAATGCAACCGTTTCGGAAGCTAAAATAAAGTCGTTCCCTCTTTTTGCAACAGCCAAAGGCTTTATACCCATAGGGCCACGAACACCATATAAATCCCCATTAACAAGGATAACCAGTGCATAAGAACCAATAAGTTTTTTAGAAACAGCCTCTATTGCATCAATAATATTTTTATTATTATCATAATGTTCTTTTTTAAGCATGTAACAGATTACTTCAGAGTCAGTATCGGATTTGAATTCATATCCTTCATCAATAAGTTCATTTCTTAATTCACCGGAATTAACAATGTCCCCATTATGAGCCATTGCAATAAAACCATCATCAAAATCTGTCACAAATGGTTGGGAATTTTCCAATCTGGATTGACCCGTAGTAGAGTATCTTACATGGCCAATACTTACATTACCACCTAGATTATTAATTTCATAATCCTTAAAAACATCAGTAATAAGACCCATACCGCAATAGTAATTCAATCCTTTTTCGGGGTTAAATGTTGCTATTCCAGCAGATTCTTGACCTCTATGCTGTAAAGCATATAAACAGTAATAAACAAAAGAAGAAACATTCTTTGAAACATCATCAGAATGTATTCCTACTATACCACATTTATCTTCCATTTCACCTTGCATGAACAAACACCATGATTATTATCAATATTATTTATCTTCAACATCATATAAAATAATAATGTTTTCAATCCCAGAAGTTTTCAAAAGTGTTTGGTAAATCATAATCCTCCCTAACTTCAGGAGGTTTGCTTTTACGTTTAGAAGATAATTCCTGCGTCAATTCTTCTTTATTATCTTCAACAAATATTAAAGCTGTTTTAATTATTTTTAACCAATCAATAGCTTGATTAATAGATTGTGCTGCAATATAACCTTGACCTACTATAATATTATCCGGTTTGAACTTATTTGTAGCTATTACAATCTTTTCTTCATCAACTAATTCTTGTCTAAAAACTTCTTCCCATAATTCATTTAATTTGTAAATTTCTAAAAAGTCCTTATTGTAGATATCCTCGTATCTATTTTTGAAATTGGAAAAGTCAGACTTCAAATTATTAATTTCATCACGCAAATCATTATTTTCCATGGTCAATACTTCATTTTCCTTAATAAGTTTATTATAATCATCAAGTAAACTATTATAATTATGTGTTATTTCCAACAGTTTGTTTTCTAAAGTATGGATATTAATCAAATTTAAAGAATAGGAGAGAGTTGACTTAATAATTGAATTCAATAATTCTTTTTGAGCAAATTCAGCATTAACCTCTTCACTTTCAAATAAAACATTATTATAATCAAATAAACCAATATGATTAAAATCAGTTTTTAAATCATTGAAAAGCAAATTAAAATTATCATCTTGGCCATATCCACCAATTAAAATAATGTCTGCACCTTCAGCTACTTTTTTAGCAATATTTAAATCAGTAGTAGGTATTATAGAAGTAACAACAATATTATAATCCCTTTCAAGTTGAATATTATTTACCGCTTTTGAAACCAAACCAGCAATATCCAAATTAGATACAATTATTCTTACATCTATTTTAGAGATTTGATTGTTATTTTCCATAATAAAACCTCTTAAATACTATTAACCTTTTGATGCCATTCCCATGCAGATGAAACAATAGATTCCAAATTGTATTCTGGTTCCCATCCCAATTCATTTTTAATTTTAGATGCGTCCGCAATTAAAATATCCGGATCACCTTCACGACGGTCAGCAATTTCAACATTAAAATCACAGCCTGTGACCTTTTTACACATGTCTATGATTTCACGAACGGAATAACCTTTACCATTACCCAAATTAAAGATATTTGATTCATTTTTTTCACACAAATATTCATAAGCCGCAATATGGGCATCAGCCAGGTCATTTACATGAATATAATCACGTATACATGTACCGTCAGGAGTATTATAATCAGTCCCGAATATAGATATACTATCTCTTTTACCTATAGCCGCATCCAAAACCAAAGGAATTAAATGAGTTTCAGGATCATGCAATTCACCGATTTCACAGTCAAAATCACAACCAGCAGCATTGAAATATCTTAAAGACACAAAATTAAAGTCACCTTTTTCAGCTTCACGTTCCAAAGCTTTTTCAGTAATCCATTTTGAATGACCATAAGGATTTATTGGCTTTAATTCCTGGTCTTCAGTAATAGGAATTTTTTCAGGATTACCATATACGGCAGCAGTTGAAGACAGGATAAACTTATCGACACCAAACTCTCTCATGATTTTTAAGAGGTTTAAAGTGTTTTTATAGTTGTTTTTGAAATATTTTTGAGGATATTCAACTGATTCGGCAACAGATGAAAAAGCGGCAAAGTGCAATACTCCATCTATATCGTATTTTTCAAATACTTCCCTCAAATCACTACTTCCAAAATTATAATTTTCAAAGTTACCCCATTTTACAAATGTTTCATAACCTTTGCATAAATCATCAACGACTACAGTATCATATCCTGCTTTATGCAAAGCCTTATTGGTATGTGAACCAATATAACCTGCTCCACCAGTAACCAGAATCAATTATAACACCTAGACAAATTTACCTAATTTCAATAAAGCTTTAGGAGAAACTTTAATTACTTTTTTAACAATTTCGGTAGTTGAAATTTTCTCGAAACTTTCGCCTTCAAATGCATGTGCAAGACTGTTTAATTCATCATCATCCAATGTAAGCAAGTATTCCTGAACTTTTTTATATCTTTTGATATCATGGTCTAATTCTTCATGAGCCATTTCATCATATAATTTAAGGTATTTTTTGGAACAGTCTTCTTTAATAGCTTGAGCAGCTACTTTACCTGCACACATTCCACCGGTCATACCGCTGATAATTCCTCCACCGGTTAACGGATTTACTTGTCCTGCTGCATCTCCGCAAACTAAAATATTATCATCATATAGTTTTTTGCTCATTCCACCAACAGGGTCTCCACCAACATTGATTTCAACAGCCTGAGCATTTTTTAAATAAGGGGATTTTGCAACGAAATCATCCAAGTATTCAATTGCAGTCTTTTCAGCTTTATGTGGTAAAATAGCTAAACCAACATTTGCAATGTCATCACCTTTAGGGAAAATCCATACGTAACCTCCAGGTGCACAGGAACCCAAGTAAAATTCGATTACACCCGGTTTTTCAAATTCAACATTACACATTTCGTATTGTACACCAGATTCCATTTCTTTAGCTTTTGCAGCTGGTCTAAGACCTGCCCATCTTGCAATATGACCTTCAGGACCATCGGCAGCAATTAAGATTTTACATTTAAAGGTTTCTTCTTTTCCCATTGATTCAGTCTCAACAATGAATCCATTATCAATCTTATCAATGCCAGTTACTAAAGTTTTAATTCTAATTTCAGCACCTGCTCTTGCAGCATCCATTGCCATATGCTTATCGAATACTTTTCTTTCAAGAATGTAACCTGCTTCAGGTAATTTGACCTGATCTTCGGTTAACCATACATCAGTTCCGTCAGGTGTCTGTAATCTTACACCTTCTATTTTTTTAGTAACCCATCGAGGATTAGGTTCAATGCCTAATTTTTCAAGTCCTTCAATTGAAACTCCTTCAGCACATCTTTTTGGTGCTCCAATTTCGGATTTTTTATCCATTAAAATAACTTTTGCTCCGCCTAAAGCAGCATGTTTTGCTGCGCTTGAACCAGCCGGTCCTGCACCCACTACAATTATATCAGTTTCAATCATAAAATCAGTCCTCTTTTTCTAAAGCATTTATTGGACAAGCTTTAATGCATGTGTCACAATCTTTACATTCATCTTCTTTAAAAATTAAAGCATATTCTCTCACTTGAATTAAATTTCTCGGACAAACACCTGCGCATTCACCACAGAATGAACACCATTCTTTAACTATCATAATATCTCCTTTATAAAAACAAACTAAAAAGTTTAGTTATTAATAAATGTGTATATATTAATATTTAAATATATAGTAAAAAATAGGATTTTAAAAGAAAATAAAGTAAAATAAAAGAAAAAACAGTAGAAAAAAATATTTTACTTTACAAGTAAAACAGGCACATCAGAATTTCTTAAAAGTCTTTCCGTTACAGAACCTATTTGATGGTCGCTAACATTATTTTCTTCAAAAGATACAAATCTCTCATTATCTGAACCCAATGCACTGATTACAACCAAATCTGCACCAGTTTGATTAATAATAAATTTCATATCCCTTAAAGCATCTGCAGTCAACAAATGTTCAACGACTTCGACATCATATTCTGCTGCTTTTTTTGTGATTTTACCCAAAATTGCATCACCACTGTCTTCTTCAGAATCATAGCTGTTAAAAGAGAATTCTTCCAAAACATGAACAGCAGCTATTTTAGATGAAAATTTACGGGCAATTTCAATAGCAACATCTGCTGCCTTATATCCATATTCAGAGCCGTCTACAGGAACACAAATAACATCAAACATTTATTCGCTCTCCTTCAAGTAGCTTGCATGACAGAAATCTATGAAGTTATCAACAATTTTATCCATATCCTCACTGTCATCAATAATCTTTCCATCATCCATAAATAAGGCTCTGTTGGATAATTCCTTAATGAAATCAGTGTTATGGGAAATCATAATAATTGTAATTTTATACTTCTTAGATATCTTTTTAAGTGAATTGGTGACAATTCTTAAAGTAATTGGATCCAAATCCCCAAACGGTTCATCTAAAAGCAAGAATTCAGGTCTTGAAACCAATATCAATGCAAGCATTACACGAACCTTTTGACCGCCGGATAATTCATATGATTTTCTTTGCAATATATCCAAATCCAAATCAAGACTTTCAAAAATATCTGCTACTGCTTCACGAGTTGCTGTTTCCGGAAATCTTGGGAATAAATCAGCCAGAATATCCGGTTCAAGACCAACCTGTTCCAGACGGGCTCTAGCCTCACTTTCCTGCAAATCAGTGAGTAAATAAAGTGAATCCAATAATTCATCACTAAGACCCATTCTTTCAGCTCTCTGGCGAGCTTCTTTAACAATATTTTGATTTTTATAACCTAAACGAGTAGCTAACTGATCCACTACAGTAGCATAATGGGCAAGTGCAAATTCCTGATGCATAAATCCAAGTTTTGAACGGATTTTCATACGGCCTAATCCTGCAATAGCAATATCATGCCATTCATCGTCAACTTTGTATAATACATCTCCACTATCTGAATCATCAAGCCCCGCCAACATACGAAGCAGAACTGTTTTTCCAGCTCCACTCGGACCGATTAAACTCAAAATATTTTCTTTTTGAACTTTAAAGTTGATGTCTTCAATTTGGAGTACTTCTCCACCAGTCAACAAGTAGAATCTTTTATATACATCCTTAACATCAAGAATATCTTCATCAGTTGAAATGTTTTCAATATCTACAATAGGGTCCATTCCACTCATAAATTCTTCTGTAATCTCTTCAGGAGTTCCTTCTTTTTTGATTTCCCCATTTTCCATCAATATAACTCTATCAGCAAGATATTTTTGAACTTCAGGCAAATGAGAAACTACGACTACAGTAATATTTAATTCCTTATTGATATTTTTAACTGCATCAAGGATTTCTTGTTTTGTTTTAGGGCATGCCATTGTTGCAGGTTCATCTAAAAGTAATGCTTTTGGTTGTTTAGCAAGTTGACGGGCAATGATTAATCTTTGTTTTTCCCCACCACTTAAAACTGAAGCATAATGATCTTTTTTATGAGTAAGTGATACCAATTCCAATATTTTATCCGCTTCTTCACCGAATTCACTTTCAGCAACTTCAAAATCAGTACTTCCCTCATCAAAGTATCTGCGCGCATATAATTTTCTCAAGACATTTTCACGTACTGTATCAGGCCATAATCCAAAAGACCTTTGAAGATGAATTGCAGTTACTTTTTTAAGTTCATTATAATAAAATTGGGAAGAATTTCCATCAATGCTCACATCAGCAACCGTGATGCTTCCTTCATCAATATGTTCAACTCCTCTTAAAGCTCTTAAAAGTGTTGTTTTACCGGAACCACTTTTACCCATGATTCCAAGAATCTCACCTTCCTTAACTTCAAAACTAACATTTTTAAGACCAACAACAGAGTTTCCATCCTCTAATTTATATGATTTACTTACATTTTCAACTTTAATCATAGTTCATGCCCCATTCATATTATACAAATTTTTATTAATAACCCTATTTAAAAATATTTATTGAGTTGATTTTAATGAGTTGTGAAAATAAAATTCAAGAGTATATTGATAGCTTAGAAAATGACAAATTGTTAATAGAAACACATTTTGCAAACATGGAAAAAGTAACTAGGGAAAATGACAAATTAGAAAGAGATCAATTAATTGGACTATTATCTAACTTTAGCACTCTAAATATTCAATATGACCAGTTATGTAATGATTTAATTACATTTATGAAAATATTTAGACCTGAAACTGAAGAAATCAGACTCTACAAAACTGATGAACTTGTTGAATTATTGAATCAAAAAGCTAATGATATTGAAAGTTAACTTTGATAAGATAAAGTTACCTGATTAGATGTAGTTGAATTTTCAGCTACAACCTCACCATTTCTTAAAAGCTGAATAACCATATTCTCGGAAGAACCGTCATATCTTTCGACTAAAACCTGAACTTTATCCCAAGCAGCAACATCCAGTTTAATTATTTCATGACCATGACCATGTTTTTCTTGAGGAGAACTTGGATCTCCTCCTTTGAAATACCAATCTTCATCATATTTAACTTTTACTTCATAAGGATGAGAAGAACCTTTCTGAATATTGTTATCTGCAACAACAACATTTAAAGACTCTTCATGGCTTGGCTGTGAAAAAGTATAAATAACCGAGAACAATACTAATGCAATAGCTATAATTCCAATAATTAAAGCAATTTTTTTTACTGTTCCCATTTTCCACCCATTTCCTCTTTGACCAGTAGGTGAACCATTTAATATATAGGAACAGTTTTCACAATATGCAGATGATGAGAGATTGTCATATCCGCATCTTGGACACTTTACCATAATTTAAACCTATAAACACTTCTTTAAAAACTATTATTAAAAGTACTTATATATAAATTTAATGCAAAAATAAGCTTATTTTGCAAGTTAATGATAATAATTGAAAACATTTAATGCAGATTTTTTTGTCATTCCATCAACTTTTTCCAAGTCTTCTAAACTTGCATTTTTTATATTTTCAATAGTCCCAAATTCCTTTAAAAGTTTAATTTTACGTTTTTTACCAATTCCTTTAATATCATCAAGACTGGATTGACTTATATTTTTACTTCTAAGCTTTCTATGATAAGTAATAGCAAAACGATGTGATTCATCACGAACCTGCTGAAGCAAATGTAGAGCCCTATTATTTTTAGGAATAATAATTGGCCTTTTTGAATTTGGAAGATAAATTTCTTCAAATTCCTTTGCAAGACCTATAATCGGAATGTGTGACAAGTCCAACTCATCCAAAACTTCACAGGCCATACCCAATTGACCTTTACCTCCATCAATAACAATCAAATCAGGTTCAGGGTCTGATTCAATAAGCTTTAAACGGCGAGTCAGCAATTCTTTCATCATTGCAAAATCATTAGGCCCAGGGGTTTCCATTCTAAAATGCTTATACATTTTTTTATTAGGCTTTGCATCTTTAAATGAGACTTTTGACCCGACTGCAAACTTGCCTGAAATGTTACTTATGTCATAACCTTCAATTACACGAGGCAATTTTTCAAGCTTCAAATATTTTTTAAGTTCTATTAAAGAATTTTCCAGTTTTTTCTTTTGATGCTTGATTATTTCAGCATTCTTTTCAGCCATTTTAACAAGCCTTAATTTTACACCTTTTTGAGGGACTTTAATATGAACCTTATTGCCTCTCAAATCACTTAACCATTCCTCCAGCAATCCTTTATCATCAATTTCTTCACTTAAAAGAATTTGTTTTGGAACATGTCTATTATAACCATAATACTGTTGAATAAAAGAGGATAAAATCTCTGAAGTTGAATCATACTTTGAACCGCTCATCATAAAGTCATCACGGCCTGTGATTTTACCGTTACGGATAGGCATGATTACAACATAAATATCATGTTTACCCTGTGCAATAGCTATTACATCCTGATCCAAGTCATCATCAACCAAATCAACAAACTGTTTTTCCATAATTTCTTCAATTGATGCAATTTGATCCCTTAAAACAGCGGCCTTTTCAAATTCCTCATTATTTGCCGCTTCCATCATTTCCTTCTTAAGGTTTTTTACGATAACAGAATATTTTCCCTGGAAAAATAAGTCTATCTTATTTATAATTTCAGCATACTCTTTTTCTGTGATATTTCCTGCACATGGAGCATAACATAAATCAATCTGAGCATTAAGACAAGGTCCATTCATATTACGGCAGGTTCTAATTTTGAACAAGGATTTTAAAAATTTAACCGTTCTTTTTACAGAACCCACATCAGTAAAAGGACCATAAAAAACAGCATTTTTACTGATATTTCTTGTAATGACAAGACGTGGAAATTTTTCATCTGTTATTTTAACATAAGGATAACGTTTATCATCTTTCAGTTGAATATTATAACGAGGATGATGTTTTTTAATCAGATTAGCTTCTAAAATTAGAGCTTCCTTTTCAGAATTAGTTATGATATATTCCAAACTATCAAAATGACTCATCAGAATTTGAGTTTTTGGTCTGTCCAACTTTTCCCTAAAATAAGAGCGAACCCTATTTAAAAGATTTTTTGCCTTACCAATATAGATAATTTCTCCATCGGCATTTTTCATAATGTAAACACCGGGTTTTTTTGGCAGGTTATCTGGAGATGTAATTTTTGTAGACATTTAAAATACCTAGTTTAGCTCAACAATATCATTGTCTAATTTAACAGTACTGTCCGCAATCATTGAATCTAGAACACTTTTGATTTTAGATGAAGTTTTACGGGAAGTGGATTTAAATCCAAAGTTACGTGCAACTTCCCTAGTTAAACTTGCTGTTGTTACACTTTGTTTATGGGATAAAATAATTTCAATGTTTTTAGCAATCTCCTCATCTGAAATTAGTTCTATTTTTGGTTTTTCCCTTCTTCTGATTACAACATCATTACTTGATGCATCATATAAAAAGTCTCCGATTCTTATAATGTTTCCTGAGTTTTCAGATTCTTTAATACCTCTTAAAACTTGCTTTTTCATTTTAGAACCTGCCCTTTTAATATGGCAGCTGTCCTTAACTCTTTTAATAACTTCATTAATATGAATTGGCCCTTCAACATTGACAATTTTATTAATTGAATTGGAAACATTGTCAATAGGTTGGGAGTATAAATCATCCTGGGAGTTTAAACCGAAATCACTGGCAAATTTATAATTGACTATTTCATCTTCTATTTTTCCTCTTTTAGGAAGTTTATTATCATCAAAAGCTTTTAATGTATTGTTAGATTTGAATCTTTCCTTTTCAATTTCTTTATAATCTTCATCAGCTATCTGGATAATATCCTCCAATGCCTGATCTTTTCTATCTTCACGTCTTTCTTGTTCATGAATCGTTACAATAGCATCATCGTCACTAGATAATTCCTGTTTAAGCTTTTCCATTTGAAGCTCTCTTTCATATCTTAATTCCTCTTCCTCAGCAAAGGTTAATCCTTCATCCTGAGGAACGTATTCTTCACCTTCATAATCCTGAATTGGAGTAAGATAATCATTTTCATCATATTCTTCTGTGCGGTCTACAACAGAAACGTATCCCACTTGAGTAGGATTTTCAATTTCATTTAAAGACTTGCGTATATATTTTATATCACGTATACCGCTTTTAATAGAATCTTTTACAGATTTATTTTTGTGTTTATCCTCATCATAGTATAAATTATTCTTTCTCAATGGACTGTTAACATCATTAATACCTTTATAATATGTAATTCCATCAGGTGATGTAGATATATTGTTAACATTTTGAGAATCATTTACATTAATATAATTATCTTCAACAGTTGGTTGATTATTATTATCATTAGCCTCGAACTTTTGAGTATTTTCATCATCCTTATTATTTAATGTATCAGAAATTACATCATCAAAAGCTTTATTTACAAGAGCTGAGGCAAGATTAGAAATATCTTCATCCCCAAGACTACCTTCAGGATTATTCTCAAAAGCTTCATCAATAATACGATTAAATTCTTTTTCTTTAACAGGCTTATTTCTTCTCATACCAGATACACCATCAACATTTCTCTTAAATACCACTTTTAAATCATCATTATTGGAAATATCATCATTATTCGGTTCCACATTTTTAATATCTCCCGAAAGGATTTCAACTTCTACAACATCATCGTCACTTGGTGCAGGTTTATAGTCATTAATATCTTCATCAATTATTTCACCATGAACCGTTTCCACTTCTTCTTTAGTTAAATTAAGTCTAGAAGAACCTCTAATAGCATTAGAAATCTTAGATTCACTTAAACCATTAGGATTATTAGGTTTTCTATCACCAAATAATATATTTTTTAAAGGATTTACTTCAACAACAGGAGGTTCATTTTCATCATCAGAAGAATCAATAGTACTTTCCTCATCATTGCTATGATCCACATAAATATAATCCTCATCAGAACCTAAATCCACTTTTACATCATCAGAAGAATCATCATCAGAACCTAAATCCACTTTTACATCATCAGAAGAAACATCATCAGAACCTAAATCCACTTTTACATCATCAACATCCAAATCAGATTTATCCTCCGAATAATCAATGATACTTTCCTCATCATTGCTATGATCCACATAAATATAATCCTCATCAGAACCCAAATCTACTTTTACATCATCAGAAGAATCATCAACATCCAAATCAACTTTATCCTCAGAAACAACATCATTAAATTCTTTATCAGATTTTACTTCAAAATTCTCTTCAATATTCTCTTCCAAATCTAAAGTAGAATCTTCTTTTTCATTTACCTGAGAAATATCTTCCCGATCAATACCATCAGCAGATTTATTGAAATTAATTTTATTCTTTGGTTTATATTCTTTTTTAATAGGCTCCGGCTCAACAATATCATCCACAACAGAATCATCAACATCAGACCCAACAGACTCCGGCTCAACAATATCATCCACAACAGAATCATCAACATCAGACCCAACAGATTCTAAATCATCTTCCACAACAGAATCATCAGCAATATCCTCTCCTATAGAATCTGTTGAAGTATTTGTATCATCCTCAACATTAAAAGAATCATTATCATCAGTTAAATCTTCAGTTTCTGAAATCTCTTCATCATCACTATGATCAACATAAATAAATTCATCTTCGTCAAGTTTATCTTTAATTAAATCACTAATTTCTTCATCATCAACTTCATCAAGATTATCATCATGATTTCTAGAAAATTTATTTCTAATTGAAGATAAAATACTTCCGCCTACTCCTTTAGAAATACTTGAAGCAAATTTAACTTTAGAAGAAAGAGAACCTTCATCTATTTCCTTTTCGTCTTCTTCTTGGAGTTTTTCTTCGAGTTCTTGTTCTGTGTATTGAACATCTTCGCTATTGTCTTTATCACTGCCAGGTGTATCTTCATATTCATTCTCATCACCATCATCATTTAAATGACTATCAGAATCATCAGTTAATTCATCGATTATTTCATCAAAATCAAAACTGTCCTCATTAATTTCTTCTTCTTTAACATCTAAAGAGTCATCTGATTCTTCTTCATCAATATCCACAGTTTCATACAAATCAGAATCCTTGCCAATATCTTCCACATCATCAGAAACTAAATCCCCATCATCAGGATCAATAACAGTAACCTCTTCATCATCAAAACTATCAAAAGAACCTGAATCATCATTAACATCAACATCAAAACTATCAAAAGAACCTGAATCATCATTAACATCAACATCATCAGAAACTAAATCATTATCATCATCTTGGAAAATAAAGTCATCAAATGCACTAGTTTCTCCACTAATATCAACAAACTCACTAGAAGATTTTATTTCAACATCATCCTTAATTTCATCATCTTCAGCTTCAACAAACTCACTATGAGATTTTATTTCAACATCATCCTTAATTTCATCATCTTCAGCTTCGACGAATTCACTAGGTGATTTTTCATGAACAAATTCCAAATCATCTTCACTTTCAAAGTCATCATCAGAATCTTTGCTTACAAAGATTATATCATCATCAAAATCAAGGCCATCAGGAGAAATTACTTCAACATTTTCTCCAAGACTTGCTGCTTTTGCCTCAGCCTCTTTTTGTCTTTGTTCTTCAAGCTCTTTTTCACGTTGTTTTCTTAATTCTTCAGCTCTTTTTTCAGCCTCAATTCTACGTTTTTCCTCTTTTTCACGAGCAATTCTTTGTTCTTCACGAGTTTCTTTAATTGATTTTTCAATGAACTCCAATAATTTTTTACGGCCTAAATCACGATTTCTATACCAGTCAGTGGACCATAAATGATATAATTTCCATCCAAGTCCTTCAAGAACTTGTTCACGAAGCCTATCACGGTCACGTGCAACTTTGCTTGATGCATACATCTTTCCATCAGTTGTTATTCCCAAAATATATTTACCAGGATTTTCTTCATCAACAATAGCTAAATCCACCCTAAATCCAGCGCAACCAATTTGTTTATCAACAACATAACCATTTTCTTCCAAAAAGCTTGCAATTGCATCCTCAAATGGTGCAGCTGTGTGTTCATCCTGAGTATGGGCACCCATAGTTAAGTTTTCTGCATATTCCAAGAATTCTCTTAAAGCCCTTACTCCATGAGGAGGATTAGCAGTTAATTTCATGCTTGAAGCTTTAAAATTGGAAAATACAATACATTTTTGTCTTGCACGTGTGATTAATACATTTAATCTTCTTTCACCACCATCCTGATTTAGAGGACCAAAGTTGAGTGACATTTTCCTTTCATTATCAAAACCATAACCTACACTTATTAGAATAACATCCCTTTCATCCCCCTGAATTGTTTCAAGGTTTTTAACAAAGAATCTTTCATCCCTATTTTCGGATAATAATGGTTCAAATTCTGGTCTTTCACGACGTTTTTCTTCTAATTTTTCTAAAATTGCATTTTTCTGTGCAACAGAAAATGTTCCAACACCTAAACTTTTTGTATCGCCATATCTATCAAAATGGTCAAATATTGCTTCAACAACATCTTCTGCTTCTCTTGGATTTGCAGATGATGAACCTCTTTCATATGCAGTATCAGGATTGTAATGGAATTTTAATCCTAAATCAGGGTCATTATGAGAAGGTGAAGGATAAACAAGTAATTCATTATCGTAAAATTCTTTATTGGAAACATTAATTAATGATTCATGACGGCTCCTGTAGTGCCATTTAAGCATTTTTACGGGGAATGACAATTTACATAAATGCAGGATACTTTCCATATCAAGTGATGTTGCTTCTTCTTCATCACTTTCTCCACTAGCCATTTGGTCAAAAAATGATGTTGGAGGTAATTGTTGAGTATCACCCATTACAACAGCAGTCTTACCTCTCATAAATGCACCTAATGCATCCTCAGGTTTTACTTGACTTGCTTCATCAAAAATAACTACATCAAATTGCAATTCCTCGTTTGTAGGATCAAGATATTGTGCAACAGATAGTGGAGACATCATGAAACAAGGTTTGATTTGCTTAATCATACCTCCTGCTTTTTCTAATAATTTTCTAACTGGCAAATGTCCGCTTTTTCTTGTAAATTCTCCAGCAAGTACTTTTGCCTGAGGATTTTCCGTAGCACCAAATATTTGTGGAATATTGCTATTTAATTTATGGAAAATTCTTTTACGATTTAAAACCAATATTTTCTTATCTAAATCTTTAAATTCCTTTATCCTATTTTCATGTAATTCTCCAATAAATGTAGCCAATTCCTGATTTTCAACAAATAAAATATTAAGTAGTGAATCTGCAAAGTTTCCTTCAACCAATGCTTTAACATCATCTTTTTTAACATTTCTCTTTTCTATTGAATCAACAAACAACTCTGCAGTAGTTCCTTCTAAAGAATTTTTAGTATTTAGATATTGTGACCATAAATGAAGACTGGATAACTGGCCTCTCCAGTTATATAACTGTGTCTGCCATTCTTCAAAAGGTACATCATTTGCACCTTTTTTAAATATTAATTTACTTCTTGGATTTAGTTTTGATTTTAATTTATTTAAATCATCACTAAAGCGTTTTCCAGAGTCAATATAGTCAACCAAATCTCTTTCAGGATTGACTTCAAACAAATCTTTAGATAAAATGTCAATGGTATTTTGTGAAAATATTCCTTCTCTTGTAAGGGCACTGAATTGAGTCATCCATTGAGCAATAGCTTTTAAATCATTTATATCTGCATTTAAATGCCAGTAACCACCATAATATTTTTTACCTAATGCTTCATTAGCTTCCAAATTCTTTTTAAGTCTAATAGCTATTTTAGCTTTATTTAAATCATCAATAATTGTATTGACATCATCCTGAACAGGATAATTATAATACCTCTCAACAAGCTCCACATGCTGGTTGCCTTTAAAGAAGCGGAATTTTTTATGGGATGCTTCATTTAAATCATAGATTAATCTGTCGATGTTAGCGTGATAGATATTTGGATTGAATTTATCCAATATTGGTGCAACTTTTTGGTATTTGGCCAATTCCTGTATTAACCTGTAAGGATCATCATTATTATTATCCCATGCACCGGATTTTAAAATTTGACTGTCAATCAACTCTGAATTTTGAGTTTTAATAATATCAAATGCAGATAGTGACTTTTCAAATTCATTTAATGTATCAGGCATTTTAATACCGTAAATATCATATACTCTTCCACGTTCAATCAGAAATGCATCGAGAGACTTTAATGTGTCATTAATCAGCATTTCTATTTCCCTTAAATCAGCCGGAAGTAAACTTTTTGGAGCACATTTACTCCATGGATTTTCCTTAGAAATAGTCTGGTATAACTCTGCAACACTTTCAAGAGCCAAAATAGTATCATCCAAATCTTTTAAAGTTACATTTTCAGGATAATTAAATCTAACTAACGGCATCATGACTTGTTTTCGTGCAAAATGATCATCGGCAGATTCCTTCATTCCATACAGTTGAAATGCAGATAAATTTACTGCAAAAGCAGGTCTATGAATTACACTAGCATAATCATCCAACTGCCTTTTTAAAGTCTCCAACTTTCTAATTGTCTGGTCAATATTTAAAGTATCAACAGCTCTTACTGTAGTGGCTTTTTGAAGGTCTTTTAAGAATTTTTTACGCCTGGTTTTATGGGAATGCAACTCTAAAACAAACTTACCTAAACCTACATTGGTTAACCTGTCCTTTACAACATCCAATGCCGCCATTTTTTCTGATACAAATAAAACTGATTTGCCTTCAGCAAGCAATTCAGCAATCAAATTAACAATTGTTTGTGATTTACCTGTTCCTGGTGGTCCTTCCACAACAAGATTCCTTCCTGATTTAACATCCTGAATTGCTGCAATTTGAGATGAATCTGCATCCAAAACCTGATACATTGTCTGATAATCCAGTTGTGAGTCAATGTCTTCTTCATTAAATGCCTCCACATTATTTTTAGCCGGATTAAATATAGCCTGTATCAGTTCATTTTTAGTTAAATCAACATTGGATGCCCAACTATCCGGATTCAAATCATTATACATTACAAATTTTGTAAAACTAAAGAAACCTAAAGCAATCTTATAATTAACGCTCCATCCTTCCATTCTCATAGTTGCATGCTTAACTTTATCAATATAATGATCTATGACTTCACCATACTTTTTAAATTCAAAATCAGGAAGTTCAATGCCTGCTTCAAGAAGTTTTGCTTTAAGTGAAATATTAGTTTGAATATCTTCTCCAGTCCATTCCAAATTAAATGATTCACCAACTTTTTTACGTTCCATGGAAACTGGAATCAAAACTAAAGGAGCTAAATTCTTTTGTTTTGGTTTGGATTTGTCTACCCATTCCAAAAATCCTACTGCCAAATACAAAATATTATAACCCTGTTCCTGAAGCATTGTTTTAGCTTGGTTATTAATGTAATACAATCTTCTTTGAAGTTCATTTGGAGTTAAATCTGCTGCCAACTTTTTGTTTCCTTCTGAAAACTTACTAAAATCAAATGGAATATGATCCCAAACTGAAGATTTTTCTTCTTTTTTATCTTTCTTATTAGCTACAAAATACATTTTATTTTCTTGTAAAACTAATGTTTGAAATACATTTATTGGAGTTTGATTATTAATATTGATAGTTTTAGCCCTAGATTTAAAATTAAGCAGTTGATTCCTTAAGGTTAAATCTAATAACTCCTTACGTAAGTTTTCGAACTCCTTTTCTATTTTTTGATTAGTAGATGGATTTGACAACATGATGATCATTTATTTTAAAAATTCTTTGAATCATATATAAATATGATATCTTATATTAATAAAGTTTACTTATAATTATTTATCGCTTTTAAAAGGCCCAAAAAAGCGGAGTTTATCACTAGCTATTTTTGATGCAAAATTAGCTGATTTTAAAATAGAATTGGTGATTAATTTTTTAGAAATATAAGCTGCCACATATGTATCACCACAGCCTGTTGAATCAACAACATCATCACATTTAACAGCAGGAATTTTGTACTCTTTATCTGCAAGCACTCGTGAACCTTTGCTTCCATTTGTAATAACTATTTCATTAATATTGAAGTCTTTAAAATCAAAATTTTCAAATAAAATTTCAGCTTCAGATTCATCCAGAAATAATCCTTCAATATCACAAATCAAATCTGTAACTTCAGGTGTCAATCTTAAAGAAAGTGAATAATTGTCTTCATCAATTTTTTTAAAAGGATATCTTAAAAAACCCTGAAGAGACATGAAAATTGGTACATCAAATGATTTCAGATAATCAATTACATCTTTAGAAAAATCATATGCATTAAGAGGATTTATGATAAATGCATCAATATCATTTGGCAAAATGCTACTTAAATCATTTGCAGTTATTGGAATATTTGCAAAGTTACTGTATTGAATGCGAAAATCATCATTATTTGGGTATTCATTGATAAAATAATGAGTACACTCCTTTTTTATTAATTTGACTTTATCAGGATTTGGAAAATCATTTCTTAAACTGGCATCACTGCAATTTGTAATAATCAAATAATCCTTGAAAAACTCTTCAAAAACAAAGGATTGAAAATAAACAGCCCCACCTGTTTTTGACTGTTTATTGTCTTTAGTAATAATTAAATCTTGGGTAACGGGACCAATAACAACCAACGTCATAGAAATCCTATTTAGTCAAATTCTATTGTAATATCAATAACATGATATTCATTTGAAATGGCATAAATCTCCTTTTTAACTCTTTCTTGATTATTCGCATCATCAATTTTAACTTTTAATGTCATGACTGAATCGATTCCGTCAAGTGACCAGACATGAAAATCATCGATAGCCTTAACTCCACCAATAGCTAAAATTTTTTCTTTAAATTCATCTACATCAAAGTTATCAGGAGTTTTTTGAAGTAAAACCTCAAGAGATTTAAATAATGTCCTACCTAAGTTAAATATCAACCATATGGCAATTCCTATAGAAACAAAAGGATCCAAATAGGTTACATCTTGCCAAAATATTAAAATTAAGCTTAAAATCAATATTGCAATCCATTCAAAAATATCTCCCAGCAGATGATAGAAGATAGCTTTTTCATTAAATGTTTCACTACCATGGAGTCTCCATACTGAAATTGTTTTGAATACTAACCCCAAAATACCAACAATAAGCATTCCTCCAGCATCAACACCCTCCGGAGAAAACAATCTTGATATGGATTCGGATAAAATGAAAAATGCCATTATAATAACAAATGTTGATGTAATAACTGCACCCAAAATGGAAAACCTCTGGTAACCATAAGAAAAAGCATCTGTGGAATCCTTTTGAGAAATATGCTCTAAAATCCAAGCAATTGCCATTGAAATTGTATCGGACATATCATGAATACAATCAGCTAAAATTGCCATACTATTTGTTGCAAGACCACCAATTATAACAATTATATTGAATGTTAAATTCATGAAAAAAACAAACGCCAAATTTTGGCTAGCTTTCTTGTGATGATGATGTGTATCAATTCTCATAATAACTAAATTTATCAATAGTACAATAAAAAACTTATTACAAATGAAAATTAAAAATAATATAAGTATCTTAAAAAGATATATAATATTTATATAATTTAAAAATTAAAAGAATAATAAGTGATATAAAATGGCATTAACTGGAACAACAATATTTTCACATATATTACCTGTAATTTTTGGATTTTTCGGATTATTATTTCTAATATCTGGTGTTTTAGATGATAACAAACCTAAATTTGGTTTGGGAATTGTTTTATTTGTTGTAGCCTGTGCTTTCCCATTTGTTGTTTTAAGTGCACTTATTTAAATCTAAATAATAGATATCTCACCGGAATGTAGGCTGGTTCCTACCAATACTTTTTTTATACCTAATTCCTGCAACTCATCTATTGAATCTTTATTTAACCCTCCGGCAATTATTAAGTTGTCTTTCATATCCTCAAATTCTTTTAACAATTCTTTATTGTATCCTTGATTTGTTCCAACTCCTGTAATATCAAGAAGAATTATCTGTGTTGCACCAATATCTACCAATACTTCCTTAAATTCATGAAGTGTCAAATCCAGATTTTTTGAGAATAACTCATTATTCTTTACATCAACACTTACGACGGTTCTTTCTTTTGGATATTTTTCGAAAATTTCGTAAAGATCATCCAAACTTTCCAATGTTTCTGTTGGAACAATAATTTTAAAAGCATAATTTAAGAAAAAAGAAAAGGATTCAGCATTTTTTACTCCAGCATCCAAAATTACTGGAATAATTGTATTAACCAATTTGATATCATTAATATTGTGACCATTACTTTCAATTAAATCCAAATCTGCAATATATAATTCATCTGCTCCATTCAGTTTTAAACCCTGAGCAATTTCAACCGGATTAGATGATGGGGCAAAAACTGTTTGTAATGGTTGATATGTATCTCTTAAACCAGACTTACCACTTACTGCCTGACCATCTTTTAAATCTAAAACAGGTATTTTTTTAATCATAATATCACCATAATAATTAATTTAATTAATTGAGTATTTAATATTTTAAAAAAAAAGCAAAAAACCATAGGAGGAAATTAGGCTAAAAATAATTTCAGCCTAATTATGTTAATTAAAAATAATGATCAATTTGGGGGAGAATAAAAAATTATTATTTTTAACCCTTGTTTAATATGTATAATAACATAGTATATAAAGTTATCTATATTTTATAAAAATTAAATCATACTTGAATAAATTATTTTCATAAATTATTAAATATTTTAAACAATAGCAATTTTAATTCTTAAAAAATAAACAAAAATAAATAAATTTTTTAAAAATTATGAATTAGTAAAATAAATGCTTTATAAAAATTCAAAAATCAATAAAGTTGGCTTGAAAATTTAGGTAAAAATAAAAAAAGTTTGAAGTTTGAAAGAGGGAATTTGAAAGACAGAAAAAAATTGTGTTCATCCGTTTTGCTAAGCTATTTTATAATTAACTTCAAACTTATATAATCTGTTAGATTTTACTTATATAAATACTTTTTTATAAAAAAGTATTACTCAAATATGAAAAAAAGTATTAAAAAGTAATACATAGTGATTTAAAAAAAATAATTATTCTCTGAAATTTTCATCAATATATGAATCAAACTTCAAATAAGCAGCATCAATAGCTTCATTTAACATATCTTGATTTATTTCAGATAATTCATCAAATGAAACGCCTAAATCAACATCAACATCCAGTTGATCGTTTTCATAATTAAGTACAATATCCAAATCTAAATCTTCAAGTTCCTTAGTTGAAATAACTTTTGAAACTTCAACTTCAAGAATTTCACCAAAATCAGTAGAAATAGTATCTAAATCTTCAGAAGATAATTTTTTAAGTTTTAACATAATATCGAAAAAAAGAATGGAAATTAAGCTCCATTAGGAGCCATTCCTTGCATAGCAGCTTGAATATTAGTTTGCATTTCTTCAAGTTTTTTCATAACTCTTTCTTCTTGACGAGCCATGGTTTGTTTTCTTAACTTGAGGGTTTCTAACTTATCTTCAGCTTCTTCTAAAGCATCTTTGTAGTCTACTTTAATAAGTAAATTACCTGCTTGTTTAAATACTTCAGTATTTTCATCAGTATTCTTTAATTCTTCTAATGCTTTTTCAGTTTCTTGGATTTGAACTTCCACAGTTTGAATTTGCATAGTTACAGCTTGAGCTTGTTGTTGTAACTGTTGAAACTGATTTAATTGCTCTTGTATATTTTCAGGAATTTCCATCATATCACCTTTTTAAATTCTATATATTTGTTAAGTTATTTATTTGTAATGATAAATTAATCCACTTGATTGCGGAATTAACAGAAGCTCTAAATGATGTAGAGTCTTGAGCATCAATATCAATAACAATGACATTATCGTCAAGAGTTAAATTCATAGAAGATCTGTAATCCGGAGCTGTCTGAAATTCTAAGATGATTGAATCATAAATAATTTTTGCTTGCTTAGAATTATCAAACTCAATGTTAATTTGACTTTTCACAGATTCCAAAGGACTATTATCAATCATTGTTATCTAAAATCTTCCTAATATTAATCTGGAAATCAGTTTTTTCTCCAAATTTATTAATAAAATTTATTTTAGCAAATAAATCATCATATCCACCAGTAATGTGAATACAATTATCTTCAGCCTTATCAACTAATTCAAAACCTAAAATATCACTTAAACAGTTTAGCTCTTGAACTTCAGATACTATCTTTAATTGGGATGGGGAAATATTAAGTCTTTCATTTGTAGTGGTTACACTAATTAAAATAGTAAGTAATATGTCTCCCTTATTTGAATAAAATGTAATTTTACTAGGATTACCTTTAATTTCATTAACAACAGCTAAATTAACTTCATCTTCTGCAAGAGCCTTTAATAAAAGATCTCTCATATTCATTTTTCCCCTATTAACAGAAGTTGAATCTGTTGAATGAGCAAAATTCTTACAAAACTTTCTTGTTTTTTGAGAAGGCTTTCTAGAAGTTGAAATTAGCATTTAAATCAAAAATAGTAAAAAAATTATAGAAAAAACAAGATATAAATCTTGATTAGTTCTATTTTTTAAGGCCGACTCTATTGACCATATTTCCATCAGGAACACTAGCAGAAACCCAACGAGTTACTTCAGGAACATTTTTAAATAAAATCCTATATCTACAATTAGGGCATTTATTGTCCATGTAACTTTTTTGGTCTACTTCTGTTCCACAATATGGACATTTATACAAGGATTATTCCTCCACTTTAATATCTCTAATACTGCGTGCTGCAGATTTAGCCATAGGGGTTTGAGGAATATATGCCCCACCAGTGAATACAGCACCACATTTTCTACATTTCCAAATTCCAGCAGCTTGTCTTTTTACATAAGGTCTATCACATTTAGGACAAACATGATTTTTTTTCATGTTTTCTTCGATGATTTTAACAGATCTTTTAGCTTTTCTTCCGTATCTTGCACCGAACCTTCCTGTAATACCAACTTTTTTAGTTCTTGCCATTTTAATTTCTCTCCATTATATAAAAATAATAATAAAAAACTGTAAATCTTAAAGATTTACCATGATTAAAACAATCATAAAATTATCTAATGTAATAATATTGTACTACATCATATTTAAAGTTAATGGAAAATTTAAGAAAATAATTGGATTTTCCTAAAAATACCATCAAATTAAAACCTAATTACTTACTTAAAACTGTGATAATTAGGACTTTCATTAGTGATTAATAAATCATGAGGGTGTGACTCTTTAATACCACTACTGGATATTCTTACAAATTGAGCCTTTTTCTGCATATCAGCAATATTTTCAGCTCCACAGTAACCCATTGAAGATTTTAAACCACCAACTAATTGGAATAAAATTTCTGCAACAGTTCCTCTGTATGGTACTGCACCTTCAATTCCTTCAGGAACATATTTGGTGTGGTTCATTTTACTTTTAGAACCCTGGAAGTATCTGTCAGCACCACCATCATATTCACTGGTCATAGCACCCATGGAACCCATTCCACGGTATTTTTTGTATTGTTTACCATTCATAACAACAACATCACCAGGAGCTTCATAAGATGCTGCAAGCAAATTACCTAACATTACTGCATCCGCACCGGCACCAATAGCTTTTGCAATATCACCTGAGTATCTGATACCACCATCTGCAATAACAGGAACACCTGCATCAGAAGCTACATCAGCAACATCAGAAATTGCAGTTAATTGAGGTACACCAACACCAGCTACAATACGGGTAGTACACATTGAACCAGGACCGATACCAACTTTAAGTGCATCGACACCCATTGAAATTAAATCTTCAGCAGCTGCAGCAGTTGCAATGTTACCGACACATAATTCAGCATCAATATTATCTTTGATAGTTTCAGTGTACTTAACTACATTCATATTATGAGCATGAGCACAATCAATTGAAACGATATCCGCACCAGCCTGATCAAGAGCCATTGCACGTTCCAAATCAAACGGTCCACAAGCTGCAGCAACTAAAAAGCTTCCATTTTCATCACGTGCAGCATTAGGATATTGAGCTCTGTTTAAAATATCTTTAATTGTAATTATTCCAACCAATTTGCCTTCATTGAGAACAGGTAATCTTTCTACCTTATTTTCATAAGCAATATTTAAAGCTTCTTCAACGCTGATAGGCTCTTCAACAGTAACAACATCAGAAGTCATTATGTCTTTAACGGTTTTATTAGGTTCTGATTTTAACACCGGTCTGATATCCCTTTTAGAGATAATACCAATGATTTCATCACCTTCAACAACAGGAAGACCACTGATTAACTCATCCTGCATTTTATTTTGCACATCCTGAATTGTAGATTCAGGAGTAATTGTTACAACATCACGAATAGTAATATCTTCAGCAGTTTTTACCTTTTTAACTTCTTCAACTTGTCTTTCCAATGAGATATTTCTGTGAATTACTCCAATACCACCTTCTTGTGCCATAGCTATAGCGAGATCTGCTTCTGTAACAGTATCCATAGCAGCACTTAAAACAGGTATATTTAATTTAATACCTTTAGACAATTCGATTGTAGTATCGATGTCTTTTGGTTCTACATAACTAGCATTTGGAGTAAGTAAAAAATCATCAAAAGTGTAAGACATTCTTGCTTCTTGAACTTTTTTAGAATACATTAAACACACCTACTTAAAATGAATCACATAAATCTTTAAGCTCAGCTACAGCAGTATGATGTATTTTACCAGTATTACGGTCACCGCCAACACAGGCAGCTCCCCTAATACCCACTACATCACAACCAATATCATGTAATGGTTTTAATTGATCTTTTTTAACAGATCCTGCAAGAGCAGTTTTTAAATTATAACTATGAGCCTCTTCAACAAATTCAGTTAATTTTTCAATATCTAAATAATCAAATAAAGTATGACCATCTTTTACAGCAGTATCTAACATTGCTAAATCACAGTTTGCATCACGAGCTACTTTTGGAATTTCCATAGGATCGACAGCACCTACACGATGAGCATCAGCATATCCAGCAGCTACAACAATAGTATCCGGACTTACATCTTTAACAGTTTTAGATACATTTTTCATAACTTCAACAGCTTCATCGTAGTTTTTAGTTCCGTATAATCCTACTTTGATATAGTCTGCCCCTGAAACATGAGCACCCATTGCTGCAAGAGAAACAGTACCTGGTTTGTAAGGCACATCACCTAAAGTTGCACTGACTAACTTGTCTTTAGGAGTTAATTCCCTAATCTCTTTAATGACCCAAGGGAAATTAGCACCTAAGGAACCTTCTTTAGGATTTTTAACATCAACAATATCTGCTCCACCTTTTATTGATTCAAGAGCTTCTTCATGGTTTATTGGACTTATTAATAGAAGCATGTATTTCCTCCGTTTATAATAATAAAATATTAAAATATAATATATTTATATTTGGTATTCTTTCTTTATAAGTATATGCTTTAAGTGAAATTATTTTTTCAAAAACGAAGAGCTAAGAAAAAAATTTTAATAAAAAATAAGTTTTCAAAAAAGTTTAAAAAAATACATAAGAAATGATTAATGGAATTTACTTAAAAAAATTATTAATATGGAGAATCATTTTTTCGTACATTATCCTTGATTTTCCCATGAACTTTAGGATAAAAACCAACTTCTGAAGAGAGTTTTCTCATATTTTCTATAATTTCATTTGTTGGAATAGCTACCGGACAGTTTAAAGTGCACAAACCACATAATGTACACATATAAAGGCCAGATTCATAGCATGTTTCATCATCTTCAATGAATTTTGACATTGCAACACCTCTGCCACCCAGATAATTGTTAAAACCGAATTCGTTCCCGACAGCATTATAGACCGGGCAGTGAACTACACAGTTGCCGCAGCCAATGCACCAGAGACATTCCTCATTTGCCTCACTTCTTCCATTATCCAGAAGTACAACAACTACTTTTTCGGCACCGTACATATTTTTCAAAAGCTTTTTTTCAATATCTGCTGTTTTTGACGGTCCTGAAATTACATTCATATATGACGTTACATAGTTTCCCGTAGCATAAACAGTTTCCAGTTTTGAAACTGAAATTGCATCTTCCAGTGTAGGTACAATTTTATCGATTCCAGCTACAATTATATGCAAATCTTTTAGTGAAACTAATGAAATATTACCCTCATTGTGGACCATTACACATGAACCCTCTTCAGATGCTATTGCATTGGCACCTGATATACCTACGCTTGCATTTTTTAGACGGTTCAGCACATCACTTCTTACAAGCTCCATAATTTCACGAGGTATAGGATCGACATTGCTGTCAAGTGAATCATTGACAATGTCAGTTATTTCAGAAACATTCAGATGAGATGCCGGACCTGTAGGATGAACAGGTTTATTGTCAGTTTTTTTAAGTTGTAAAATCCTATCTCCCAAGTCAGTTTCAACAACATCCCAATCTTTGCTTGCCAGCTCATTTTTAAGATTAATTTCACCAAGAGTATTGGATTTGGCTTTGGCAATAACCTTATTATCATAATCCTTAATTAAATTCAAAATAATATCAATTGCATCCTCTTTAGTTCTGGCGAACTCCACATCAATCCCATTTCGGTTAAAGGATTCGATAGTCTGATTATATAATTCATCGGAGTTTTCAATAGAATATTTTTTAATTTCACGGACTCTTTTTTCCAATCTTTTCACTTGAGGGGAATTTTTAATCTCTGATGAGCGTGATTTAACCGTATTGAAGGATTTTCTCATAGTTTCAAGTTCACTGCTTTTCATTTACTCACCCCCATATTTAACCAAAAACTCAGTCAAGTCCAAAACATCCAGTCCACGATTCTTTAAATTAAGCTTGCAGAATGGACATGGAGTTATTAATAACTCAGCATTAGTGTCAAGTGCCTGAGCTATTCTGGATTCTGCCATCTGTGAAGCGATTTCCGGATAAGCAGACTTTACACCACCTCCGGCACCACAGCATAAACTATCTTCACGATTATTTTCCATTTCTATTAAATTAGCCACACTAGATATGACATCACGAGGCTCATCAAAGACATTGCAATGCCTGCCCAAATGACAGGAATCATGATAAGTGACAGTTAAATTTTTTTTAGAAAAATCCAATTTATTTTCATCAATAAGTTCTTTTAAAAACTGTGAAATGTGAATAACATCCAAACCTTCATAATCATCCTTTAAGGTTTTATAGCATCCCGCACATGAAGTCAGTATCAAATCATTGGATAAAACTTCAGTATTTTTTTGAATCTGCTCTTTTGCCTCATCAATAAAGCCTGTACGAAGTAATACAGAACCGCAGCATTTTTCATCTTCCAAAACAGTATATTCAACACCTGCTGATTTTAACAGTTCTTCTGTTGAATCAGCTATTGACGTTTCCTTTTCCCGTGCGGTGCATCCTCTAAAATATATCATAAAATTATTCTTCCTCATCATCTAAACTGATTTCATTGTTCAGAGCTACTTCTTTAACAAGCTTATTTACATCATCCTGCAGATTATCAATTTTATAGTATAATCTAGCACCCAAATAGAATATAAAGACTAATGCAACAATAATAATAAAATCAAGTCCTCTTGTAATTCCAAATGCCCTCGCAAAGACAAGACTGGAATCCGGATAAATTGAAAATATGATTACAAATATCCATGCTATTGTCCAAATCAAAAATGAGGAAAATGAATTTTTTCCACTTCTATATCTATAAAAAAAGACTAAAATAGCTATTAAAGAAATTATCGGAAATATTATTGAATAAATTAACACGTTTTCACCTTAACCAAAAAGTTTATGTTTCATCATTTGGAATAGAATTTTTAATGCGACTTTGGAATCCGTTCCTTTTGCCTGAGTTTCAGGTGTGTAAATTGTCTGAATAGTAACTTCTTCAAAAGGAATATCATTATCATTAATTTCGCGTATAAATTCAGAGGATATCAAGTAACCTCTGGCATTGATTGTGATTTGATTTAAAGCATCAATTGTCAAAGCTCTAAAACCTGTCTGTGAGTCGCTGACATCAACACCATAGAATATTCTGGTAAGAATATTCATAATATTATTTGCAAAGTTTCTGGTTCTGGGCATGTCCTTAAGGGGCCTTACACCAATTACAGCCTCTGCCCTGCCAGAAACCAAAGGTTCTATTACATTATCCAAATCATCGGCAGAATGCTGACCATCCGAATCCATACTTACAATATATTTAGGATTAAATTTTAAAACGGCTTCAAAGCCTGTTTGTGTTGCAATACCAACACCACGATTTATAACTAATGAATAAAGATGAATATTATTAGGATATTTCTTTTTAGATTCTAAAATAACTTCCAGAGTATTGTCTGATGATCCATCATTAACAATAACCATATTATATCCCTTCTCAGCAATAGATTCAATTACCGGCTGAATTCTGGTTGCTTCATTATATGCGGGAAGAACCACATATGTAGCATTCTTATCTTCTTTAGTTATTTTAGATCCCATTTTATCCTTTATAATGGTCCTGCATCTTCTTTTCCTTCACGCATTCCCATTCCTGCTTCTTTTCTCATAGCTTTCCTATGATACATCATCTTGATTAAATTTTGTGCATGTTCACGAGCTCTATTTTCTGCCAATTTTTTTAATTCAACAGGGTCTTCCTCTTCATCTTCATGGACAAAAACTTCTAAAATATGAGTATTTGTCATTAACTGCGCATTGATAAGGCCTGTTGATGCTTCATGAGCACACATCTTATCTTTTTCCATTGGTCCAGGCATTCCAAGTGCCATGACAATATCACAATTTTCCTCTTCAATGAGGATTTTTGCTGTAACCGGCAAGTCTTTAACTCCAGGAACTGTTTCACGAATTATTTTTAAGTCAGTAGCATTATTTTTAAGCTCATCAATAGCTGCAGCAGCCATATCAAAACGAGCAAATGTAGTATCACAAATTCCAATCCTCATAAACTTCACCTTATAAAAATGATATGTTGATTTTAATATATAATGATTTAGTAAAAATAAGAAAGTATTAAAAATTATTACTAATAGTAATACTTTGAATTGAAGAATTATTATAAATTTAGTGATTTAAAAAAAAATTAGTTTTTGTTTAAAAGTGTTAAAAACCTTTGTTTTGCTTCTTCAATTGTTAATGGATATTCCCCACCTATGTCTAAACCTTCAGCTTCAATCTGCTGAAAGAGTTCTGTTACAATAGGAATCTCCAAATTAGCCTGTTCAAGTATATTCGGTTGTGAAAAAATCTCTCTGGGAGTACCCTCAGCAATTAAATTACCGTCAACCATTACAAAAGCCTTATTTGCATAATCCGGAACTAAATTTACTTCATGAGTTGAAATAAGAATTGTAATTCCTTCCGCATTAAGCTCTTTTAGTAATTTAACCAAATTAGTTACACCATTAGGATCCAAACCTGCTGTAGGTTCATCCAAAACCATAATTTCTGGTTTCATAGC
>ONIK01000053.1 GCA_900317865.1 uncultured Methanobrevibacter sp.
AATCTGCTGATGCTGTCTGAAGATGAAGTATTGGGTTTGGCAATAGCAAGAGCATATAAAAAGACTTATGATGAAGATGTAATATTTAATCGTGAGTCTTATGGTCGTGATGAAAGTATAGCTAATCTTTCAAGAACTGTGGGCTGGTTTACTAGCCAGTTTCCTGTACATGTAAAAGTAAATAACGGTCATGATAATATTTCTTTGATGGAAGATGTTTATGCCCTTAAGAAAGCATTAAAGGACGTTAATCATTTAGGTTTAAATTATGGGTCTTTGGTTTATACGAAAAATGAATTGGAGTTTAAACATTGCCCGGTTACTTTTAATTTCTTGAGTACTGAATTTGTATTTAAAAATGAATTATTCGAATCTGTAGACCATTACCTGTCTGAAGTCGATGACATTAATGTGGATGTAAATGATTATGAATCCTGGGGTATTACTTTCAACATTTCCCGTTTGGATAATTCTTATGTTATCAGTGGAGATTATGCTATTGATACGTATATTGGAGATAAATTTGATGAATTTGTTGAAAACATCAAATCTGAAATAGATTTCATTACAAATTACTCCTTTAAAGATGGAGCTATTGTCAGCTGTTTATCTGAAGCGCAATTGGGTATCTATCTGGATGAAAAGGTTCATGAAAAAAGTACTGCTTATTCAACTATGAGAATTTATGAATGCGGATTGGATAAGTCAGTTGATGAAATTAAAGATGCCATAAATTCTTTGATTGATAAGCATCCTATATTAAAAGGTCGTGTTGTTGACGGAGAGGTTCCTCTCTTGGTTTGCGATGCTGATCCTTTGATTGAAATTGTTGATGATGCAAAACCTTCAAGTTTGGTTAGGCCTTTTGATTTAAGAGAATCTTTAGCCCGTTTTTATATTAGGGATAATGATGGTAATAAGTCCATTATTTATGATTTGCATCATGTTATAAATGATGCTACTTCATGTACAGTAATTGATGATGAATTAACTTCAATTTTTGAAGGTAATTTTGATGATAGCATTGATTTGGGTTTTGTCTATACTAGTCGTGATTCATTCGATTCCAAATTTGATAATATTTATGATGAAGCTCATGAATTTTATAAAACAAATCTTTCCGGTTTGGATAAATTCGATAAGATACTGCCTGATAATTCAGGTATAAATAATGCAATTTATCTTCCCATTCATGGTGTTCGTGATGATGTCGAAAATTTCTGCCGTAAATTAGGTATTACTGTAGGTAATTTCTTAAATTCCGTATTTGCTTATACTTATTCTCGTTTTAGTGGAAGTAATGAAGTTTTCTTTACTTTTACAGAGCACGGTCGTCACGAAACTTATAATCAAAGGTCTTTGGGAATGTATGTTAATACGATTCCTATAATTGTTGACTGCAGTAGTGTTTCTGTCAGTGATTATTTACTGTATGTTTCTGATTTGGTTTTAAATTCAATGAAATATGATGTTTATCCATTCAGGTTACTTGCCAGCGAGTTTGATTTGCAAAATGATGTGTCTTTTGAATATAACTTTGATTTGAATGATGTGTCTGAAGTTGGCGATGAATTAATGTTTGATAATCATAATCAAGGTTTGGTTTCTGACTTTTCAGGTGTTGTCAATGATTTGCCTGACGGTTATGTAATTGGTGTGGAATCATCTGCGGCTTACTCCGATGAAATTGTTATTAGATTCTTAAATGTGTTTAAAGAAATTTTATCTCAAATAACGGATGTGGAATCATTATCTGATATTGAATACATTAGCAGTGAAGATTTGCTCTTGCTGGATGCTATTAATCAAACTGAAAATCCTTTGGATTATGATGATATTTTAGATGCATTCAATGACAACCTTTCAAAATATCCAAACAATAAACTGGTAGCTTATAAGGATGTTTCATATACTTACAGTGAAGGTGCATTTATCGCAGATAAACTTGCTAAACGATTGATTGACTTTGGTGTTGGCACTGAAGACTGTGTTGCATTTTTAACTGAAAGATCTGAGTTGTATATGTTTGCTGTGCTAGGTATTTTGTCTGCTGGTGCTGTTTTTGTTCCCCTTGATGATGCTCATCCTGATGAACGTATTGAATTCATTTTGAAGGATACTGAATCCAGGGTTGTAATTGTCAGCGATGAGACTTATGAACGTGTTAATAGTTTAACTGATGATGCGATTCTTTTAAATATTTCAGATATTATTGAAGAAGGTGTTGGTAATTTATCTAGTTTACCAATTAATTATGGTGAATTGGCTTGTATTTTATATACTTCAGGTACTACTGGTATTCCTAAAGGTATTAAAATTACCAAAAAGTCCATTATTAATTTATCCGAATATTGTACCAGAAACTATGGATTAACTGCTGTTGATGTTTTTGGTTTGTTCTCATCAATAGGTTTTGATGCAGCATATAAGGCCATATTTGCCAGCATTTATTCAGGAGCCTGTTTGGATGTCATTCCGGGTGATGTTAGATTAAATATGGGTCTTTTAAATGATTATTTAATAAAACAGGGCATTAATTATGTGGATATTACTACACAAGTTGCTAAATTATTCATTGGTCAAATTGAGAATATTCCTTTAGATGTTTTGTTCACTGGTGGTGAAAAATTAGGTGAATTTGATGGAAATGTAAATTGTCGCTTTGTAGATGGATATGGGCCTACGGAAGCTTATGTGGAAGTTGCATGTGTTGATGTATGTGATAAAATTGATTCCTCTTCGGTTGGTCATCTGGTTGATAATGCTAAGGCTTATGTTTTGGATGATGAATTTAGGCGTGTTCCTTACGGTGCAGTTGGTGAATTGTACTTGGCAGGTTATCAGATAGCTGAAGGCTATTTAAACCGTGAAAAAGAGAATAATGATTTATTCATAGACAATCCTTTTGAATGTAATGGGGATTATGCTGTCCTGTATCGTACTGGAGACATGGTGAGAGTACTGAAAGATGGAACTTTAGGTATTGTCGGACGTCGTGATGATCAGGTAAAAATCCGTGGAAATCGTGTTGAATTATCGGAAATTGAATCAGTTATTCGTGAACTATCATATATTAAGGATGTTACTCTTCAAACAGTTAAAAATGGAACAAATAATGAATTGGTAGCTTATGTTGTTGTGGAGGGTGAAGTTGAAAACATTGATGATTTGCTTTGTGATTATGTAGCTGAACATAAACCTGATTATATGGTTCCTTCATATGTTGTTGAATTGGATGAGGTTCCTTTAAATGTTAATGGTAAGGTAGATAAAAAAGCTTTGCCTGATGTTGATTTGGATGCCTTGCGCACTGAATATGTTGCTCCTACAAATGAAATGCAAAAGGTTATTGTGGATGCCTTTGAAGTTGTGTTTAATCAAAAAGGCATTGGATTAAATGATGACTTTATTCGTTTGGGTGGGGATTCTATTACTGCAATTCGCCTTATATCATTGCTTGAGAAAAATAATATATCATGCGCTGCCAGAGATATATTAAATCATAAAACTCCTTACTTGATTGGACAAAATGTAAAAAGTCTAAGTAAGATTTCATATGAAGCTACTGTCGGAGAAATAGATTTGCTTCCTATACAAAGCTATTTCTTTAACCAAGTTAACAGTGATGATTATTCACTAAAATTCGTATTAAAATCTAATGTTGATTTGGATTTGGATATTTTACAAAGGGCATTTGATGAATTAAGTAATGTTCATGACATGCTGAGAGCGAATTATAAAGGAGATGGGGAAAACGTTCGCCAGGAAATATTGCCTTTAAATTCCTGTGTATGTAAAATTGATGAATATGATGCAGATGATTTGAATTCAGCTATTGGAGATGTTATAAACAAATCAAAAAAATCTCTTGACATTAATGGGGAGTTAATAAAAATCACTCTTGTTCATTATAATGATGAATGTTACGTTGTAATTGTTATTCATCATTTGATTATTGATGGTGTTAGCTGGAGTATTCTAATTGATGATTTAACTTATATTTATAAACAGCTTAAAGAAAATAAGGAGATTAATCTTTTAAGACCATATCCTTATAAAAATTGGGTTGAAGATGTCCAGTCATTAGTTGAGGATATTTCCGATGGTGAAAAACAGTATTGGATTGAAATCAATGATTTATTGGATGATTCTTCAATTAAAGGTAAATCTAAAACTTATAATTTTAATGTTGATATGAATTATAATGCAGATAATCTATTGATGTTGTCTGAAGAGGAATATTGGGCTTTGGCAATAGCAAGAGCATATAAAAATACCTTTGGCAAAGATATTATATTTAATCGTGAGTCTTATGGTCGTGATGAAAGTTTGGCAGACCTTTCAAAATCTATCGGTTGGTTTACTACCCAATTCCCTGTTCCTGTTGATGTTAATGTGGGATATGATGATATTTCATTAATGAAAGATGTTTATAGTCTTAAAACATCATTTAAATGTGTTAAACATTTGGGTTTGAATTATGGATCTTTAGTTTACATTTCTAATGAATTAGAGTATAAGCATTGTCCTGTTACTTTTAACTTTTTAAGCAGTGAATTTTCCTTTAAAAATGAATTATTTGAATCAATCAATGAAGATTTATTTAATGTAAACGATAATGGTTGGGATGAGGATTTAATTACTTATGGTATCTCATTTAATGTTATTCGCATGGGTAGTTCATATGCTGTTGCAGGAGATTATGCTGAAGGAACCTATCTGGCAGACAAGTTTGATGAGTTTATTGAAAATGTTAAAAATGAATTGGACTATCTTGATAATTATAAATTTGATAATATTGTTTGTTGTATGTCTGAACCTGAATTGGGTATTTATCTGGATGAAAAAGTCAATGATAAAGGTTCCGCATACACTGCTTCAGGTATTTATGAATGCGAATCAGATAAATCAGTCGATGAGATTAAAGATGCTATTTATACATTAATTGATAAACATCCTGTTTTAAAGGCTCGTGTTGTTGACGGAGATATTCCTCTTTTAGTTTGTGATGCCAATCCATTGGTTGAAGTTGCCTATGTTGATGATTATTCTGATTTGATTAGGCCTTTTGATTTAAATGAATATCTGTCCCGTTTCTACATTATAGATAATGATAAATCCAAATCCATATTCTATGATGTGCATCATTTAATCAACGATGCAACTTCATGTAATCTGATTAATGAGGATTTATCAAATATTTTCAGCGGTAATTTTGATGATAATATTGATTTAGGTTTTGTTTATTCTGGCTATGATTCTTTTGATTCCAAATTTGAAAACAGTTATGAAAAAGCTTATGACTTCTTTAACAGGAATCTTTCCGATATGGATGAAGTCAATCCTTTATTGCATGATAATTCGGGCAGAAATAATATGATTTCTCTTCCTGTTCATGATATTCGCAATGAAGTTGAAGAATTCTGCCGTAAATCCAATATTACAGTAGGTAATTTCTTAAATGCAGTATTTGCTTATACTTGTTCTCGTTTTACCGGAAGCAGTAAAGTCTATTATAATTTTACAGAACATGGTCGTCATGAAACATATAATCAAAAATCTCTTGGAATGTATGTTAATACGATTCCCATAATTGTTGACTGTAGCAATACCTCTGTTGATGAGTATTTATCTGATGTTTCTGACTTAATTTTAGATTCAATGTCCAGGTCTGTTTATCCATTCAGATTGCTTGCCGGTGAATTTGATTTAAATACTAATATTGGTTTTGAGTATAATTATGATTTAAATGATGTGGCTGATGTGGCTGATGAACTGATAATTGAGGATGTCTCAGTTGAATTAATTTCAGAATTTGTATGTGTGGTCATGGACTTAACTGACGGCTATTTACTAAGCATTGAATCTTGTGAGAATTATTCTGATGAGATGGTTATTCGCTTTTTAAATGTATTTAAAGAAATATTAGTTCAAATGATTAATAAAGAGATGTTGTGCGATATTGATTACATTGCTAATGATGATATTAATCTTTTAAACAATTTTAATCAAACTGAAATGTCTTTAAAATATGGTGATATTTTAGATGCATTTAATGATAATCTCTTAAAGTATCCTGACAATAAATTGGTAACTTATAAGGATGTTTCATATACTTACAGCGAAGGAGCTTTTATTGCGGATAAAATCGCTAAACAGTTAATTGATTTAGGTGTTGAATCTAAAGATTGTGTTGCATTTTTAACTCAACGTAGTGAAGATTATATGTTCGCTGCTTTAGGTATTATGGCTTGCGGTGCAGCTTATGTTCCTTTGGATGATGCGCATCCTGATGAACGGATACAATTCATATTAAAGGATACTCAATCCAAGGTAGTAATTGTCAGTGATGAAACATATGGACGCATTGATAATTTATCTGTGGATATTGCTGTTTTAAATATTTCAGTTATTAAAGAGGATATTGGAACTTTATCAAGTTTGACTCATGTTTATGGTGATTTGGCTTGTATATTGTATACCAGTGGTACTACTGGTCTTCCTAAAGGAGTTAAAATTACAAGAAAAGCTGTTTTAAACGCTTCTTCATCTTATGTTGATAGGTATGGTATAACTAATGGTGATGTTTATGGTTTGTATGCATCTATTGGTTTTGATGTTGCCTCTTTAGGATTATGTCAGACTATTTACTCTGGTGCTTGTTTGTCAATTGTTCCTGAAGATATTAAATTAAATATGGCTGAATTAAATAATTATTTCTCTAGTCAAAAGATTTCTTATACTGCAATCACCGCTCAGGTGGCAAAATTATTCATGGGTGATTTTTCCAGTGGTGAATCTCTGAAAGTATTGTCTGTTGGTGGTGAAAAGTTAGGTGATATTAAAAATCCAGATAATTATCTTGTAATGGATGAATATGGTCCAACAGAGGCTTTTGCTTTTGTTTCATCAATGAATTATTCAGATAAAATTGATTCTTCATCTGTCGGAAACTTAAATCACAATACTAAAGCTTATGTTTTAGATGATGAAAAAAGACGTGTTCCCTGTGGTGCTGTAGGGGAATTATATTTGGCAGGTTATCAAATAGCTGATGGATATTTAAATCGTGAAAAAGAGACTGCTGAAGCATTCATCCACAATCCATTTGATGAGGGAAAATACAACATGCTTTATCGTACAGGAGATATGGTAAGAATACTGCCTGACGGATCAATAGGTATCGTCGGACGTCGTGATAATCAAGTTAAAATCAGAGGAAACCGTGTAGAATTATCAGAAATTGAATCTGTTGTTCGTGAATTATCATATATTAAAGATGTTACTATTCAAACAGTCAAGAATGGAACTAACAATGAACTTATAGCATATATTGTTTTAAAAGACGGATTTGATGAAGAGTGTATTGAAGATTATCTTCGTGATTATGTAGCTGAGCATAAACCGGATTATATGGTTCCTTCATATGTTATTGGATTGGATAAAATTCCATTAAATGTTAATGGCAAGGTTGATAAAAACGCTTTGCCTGATGTTGATTTGGATAGTTTGCATGCAGAATTTGTCGCTGCAACTAATGAAACAGAACAAACAATCGTTGAAGCATTTGAAAAAGTCTTTAATCAAAAAATAGGTATATATGATGATTTTGTTAAATTGGGTGGTGATTCATTAACTGCCATTAAAGTCATATCACTCATAGATATGGATATCAATCCTACAGCTATTTTTAAAGACAGGACTCCATATGCAATTGCTCAAAATATTGGCCAAAAAGAGTATGGTTTTGATTTGGTTAAGAAAGGAAATAAAAATCAGAACATGTTCCTATTACCTCCTGTAGGTGGATTATCATTTGTATTCATGGATTTGGTCAATAATATTGATTTTGATGGTAACATTTATCTTATAGATGATTTTAAATATGATTTGTCATTGGATGAACTCAAATCAATTAAAAGCAATGACATAACTTTTAATCATTATTATGAGGCCATAAAGGATATTTTCCAAAGTGGAGATATTATTGTAGGATTCTCTTTAGGCTGTATTTATGCATCACTTCTTTGTGAAAAATTGGAACAGAATAAACAGGTAGCTAAATGTATACTTATAGACGGAACCCTGAAATTTATCAATGATGAGGAAATTTCAACTGACGATTTGATTAAAGAGTATGGTGAAGTCGAGTATAATGAAATTATTAATAATCGTTCAGGAGAATTTAAGGATAAATTTATTGAGATATTAAGGATTAATTCTAATTGGAATTTCCATACTCCAAAAATTGAATGTCCAGTTACATATTTGGCTACTTCAGACGTGTTTAAAGGAGATTTGGATAAGATTTCAGACAACTATAAATCTGTATTGATTGATTCAAATCATAAGGATATCCTTCACAAGGATATTGATAAAATCATCAAATATTTCAAATAATTAGTTTTACTAATCTGTATTGTGTGATTTACCTATTATGTTTGATTTTTTCAAATTTTGTAGGCCTCATTATATTATTAGCTAAATTATTATTTTTTTTATATTATCAACTTTTTTATTCATTTTATTCATGTTTGTTTTGATTGGATTAATATAATTCTGCTTTTTTACTGAACTTTTAATTAAATTATGATTGTAAAAATATAAATAGTATTTTAATGTAATATATTTATTATAGTCATGTATTTTTTATATTTTTTAAAGTTAGGACTATATTTTTATTAATTAATTTGAAAGGAGGTGAAAATATAGGAAAACAGGATATTTTGATTTCATTAATAGTAATTTGTTTATTTATTTTATCATTAAATATGGCTTTTGCGACAAATGCTACAGAAGAAGTCTATATGGCCAATAATTTAAATGATTCGATAGTTACTAATGAATTTGTTGGTGATGCAGTTTCTGGAAGAACAATAGAAATTGACCAAGATTCTTATGATAATTATTTTAATAGATATACTGGTGAAATCTATGGGGATGCAGACATAAAACCTGGAGATATATTAAGAATAGCTAATATAACAAATAGAGGTTTCGTTATAGATCGTCAATTAACAATAATGCCTAACAGTTCATCAGATCAAATCCATAACGGATTTATTCATCTGGTTAAGGGCAGTGATGGTTCAATAGTGACAGGACTTACAATCAATAACACTGATGGAATATTGACTATTAATTCTCAGAATGTGGGTAATTTGCATGGAATATGGTTATCAGACACCAGCAATAATACAATCTCTTATAATGTGATTAGAATTGCTAATTCCGGTGGAGTTTATGCCATTCCGATGCATTGTGCCAGCAATAATAATATAATTTATAATGATATGAAAACTTATATTACATCTAATATTATTATGGCCAATAGTCATTACAACTTTATTTCAAGAAATAAAATTGAAGTATTGAGTTATGCTGAATTATCAGTAACAAATTTGATTTATTTCTCTCCTTTCGCATTTGCGGGCCGTTTGGAACCTGCATTGTGTGAAGGTTGTACAATATCATATAATGACTTGATAGGTTTTTCAACATTGCCAATGTCAATCATTATCCAGGCGGTTTATGCAAATCATGAAAACACGGTTATTGCGAATAATACTATCTTTAAAGGATCTTACGGTATTAATGTGATGGGTAGTAATGCTCAGGTTTATGGTAATGACGTAAACGGCAGTGCCATTGGAATTTCTGTAAGTGGAGATAATATTTCAGTCTGTGACAACGTCATATATGGAAAAAGCCAAAAAATAGGGCTTGGTGTCTATGGTGGCGATAATTCAACAGGTATTGTCACTGGAAATGATATTTCATTTAATGATATTGAATCCGGATTGAGAGTAGGAAGTAACCTTGATGTCTATAACAATATTGTTAATGTTGAAAATTATGGAAATGCAATTGCTATGGTTGGCAATAACTCCAATGTCCATAATAATAAGGCAAAATCAAGTCATGATGATGCAATCACATTTGTAGGTAATGAAAATATTATTGACAATAATATAGTAATTACAAATGCCAAAGGTATATCTATAACCACTCCGGAGTTTAATAGGTATTATAATAATACCATATCCAATAATAAGATTACCAGTGACAGTTACGGTATCTTCCTTAAAGGATTGGTCTATTATACTACAATTTCATCCAATGTCATTGAAACTAATGCAAGTGTCGGTATATATAAAGATATTACTGATGCTGTTGCCGATAGTGATTCCGACAATATGGTTAATGGAGTTATTTATGATGCAACCGCACTTGTTATTAATGATGATAATTTCTATGATTATTTTGACGAATTCGGTTATTTAAACTATACTTTTAAAGAAAATTCCACTAAAACAATATTTTTCAATTTCATTTCTAATAAGAATATATTCTTCAATGAAAAGATTAATGTAATCAGCAATAAGCAGAATAACTTGTTATTCAATGTTACAGTAACTTTTGAAGATGGTTCTAGCGGATCTTTAATAAGGGATTTCAATTTTGTCAATTACAATAAGAATGCTATTGTTTTGGATAATGTTGATGATGTAAATGTTGTTTTCAATAATATAACATCAATATTTACTAAAAAGACCAGTTATGATTCAGCTATTTTTGTCTGCGGTGTTGGTATGGACAATATTATTTCAAATAACAATATTTATGTAAACTCCAAAATTGATTATGCCTATGGAATCAGCATTCCTTCATATAACCCACGTTCATTTCTTTATAATAGGGAATTTTCAAAGAATTTCAAAATCAATGACAATACCATTATAATGATTACTTCCAAAATGGGTGAGGCAATATTTTCCGATACTATTGTTGAAAGTGATGTTATTGGAAATAAAATCAATATCATTTCTGATGACTGCGGATATGGAATTGCTGCAGTTAATGTAATCGGCAAGCTTTATGGATGGAATATTTCAGATAATGAAATTATAATTCATGCTGACAAAATGGCATATTTAATCGAATTGCACATGGCAAAATCAATGAATGTGGAAAATAATTACCTTTTCTCTGAAAGCGGAGGAAGTTATGGTATTGTTTCTTACATATCCAACAATATTTCAATAACAAATAATGTATTGGATATTTTTACCAGAAATGTTTCCATTGATTATGTTGATGATATTATAGGAACTGGTGATGGCGCAATCTTTATTTCAGGATATTGTAATAATGTTTCTGTTATGAATAATGTAATTTATTCAAACGCTTCAAACCCTATAAAAATAAGTGATAATGAGTCTTTAATGGATTTGGGCAGAAATGTTCATGTTATCAGTGATGTCAATTACGACATTTACTTTAATCCTGAAATAAATTCCGATTTCGTTAAGGCTAATGATACATTATTGCTTAATCTATCAGATAATCAAATTTTAAAAATTGATATTCCGGTTTATATTTCAAATTATGGAAAAAATTCAGTAAATGCTGTTGTATTAATAATAAATTCATCTGCTGCTATTGAAAATATTTCATTTGCTAACTCAACAATACATTTAAATAATGCTTTGAATGCAGCTATTTCAAATAGTATCTTTGATAATTCAATGATTTATATTGATGAAGGAAATGGAACTTATCTGGTAAATAATTCATTCAATGGTGAAAATGTAATTGAATTGGATAATACTTCATTAACTACATTATTCAATAATGTCTTCACTGTTAACGGTTCATCTAAGGTTATTGTTATCAATAATATCAATAATTCCAAAGATACCGGTATTTTAAATAATAATTTCACTGGTGATGCTGAAAATTTAATTTTCATTTATTCTTCAAATTCAATCAGGTCAATTATTGAAAATAACATTATAATAGGAAATGCATCTTCAATATTTGGATATTATGGATTAAATTCAAGCAATGATTTAATAAGAGCTAATGAATTTAAAATTAATGGTGAATCTTTAATTACAAATCAGTCTGCAATACATTATGCTGACGAATCATCAAATAACTATATTTGTGACAATAAAGTCTTTTCTAATTCATTAAGTGCTGATGATTATGCGGTTGTGATAATTTCAGATAAGAATCTCTCAAATATCGTTGTTGAAAACTATTTGATTAGTGGAAATGGTTCTAAACGCGCCAATGGTGCAGTTTATTCAAAATATGCTATCGTTGCTAACAATACTCCATACAATATATTTGTTTCAGTTAATGGCAGTGATGTTTATGGTGATGGTAGTCAGTCAAATCCTTTTGCCAGCATAAGTCATGCTTTAGGCAATGCTTTAAACCATGCGATAATCTATGTATCAAAAGGAATCTACTTTGAACATGAACTATCCATTGATAAAAACATTACATTATCTGGAATTGAAGATGGAGTTATAATTGATGCTGATTCAAATCAATTGTTCAGCATTTCCAAAACCGGTATTTTGACAGCTAATGGCATAACTTTTAGAAATGGTCATAATGTTGATGGAGGTTCATTATTTATAAATAACGGAACTTTGATTATTCATAATTCAACACTGTGCAATTCTTCTTCATATTATGATAATTCCAATCCGATTTTTGATTATAATGTGAGTGAAAACGAAGCTTATACTGTTGATTGTAGAGATACAGGTAAAGGTGGAGCTGTTTTAAATTATGGCAATTTGATTATTGACAATGCATTCATCTATGGAAATATGGCACATATTGGTGGAGCAATAGCCGATTTTGGTAAAACATCAATAAACTCTTCAGTTTTATATGCAAATCATGGTGTTCATGGTGGAGCAATTTTTACAGATTCTGAT
>ONIK01000047.1 GCA_900317865.1 uncultured Methanobrevibacter sp.
GGTGGTATTATTGATTAAACTTGTAGTATTTGACTTAGATAATGTTATTATTGATGGTGAAGCAATAGATGAGATAGGAAAATTAGCAAATGTTGAAGAGGAAATAGCTGAAATTACTGAAAAAGCTATGCAAGGTGAAATTGACTTTGAAACTTCTATTAAAGAAAGAGTCCAACTTTTAGAAGGAACCTCTATCGAAGAAATCGAAGAACTCGCAGACGAACTTCCGTTAATGGATGGTGCTAGTGAAACTGTCTCTTGTTTGAAAGAAAAAGATGTTGATGTAGTTATCATCAGTGGTAGTTTTGATGTAGTGGCTGAAAAGGTTAAAGAAAAACTTGGTGTTGACAAAGTCTATACCAATAGTTTCACAGTCGAAGATGGTAAATTAACTGGTGAAGTGACTGGTCCTTTAGTATCTGGTTCTAAATTAGATGTTTTAAAAGACCATGTTGAAGATGCAGATATTTCATTAGATGAAGTAGTTGCAGTTGGAGATGGCGCAAATGACATTTCCATGATTGAATCAGCTGGCTGCGGAATTGCATTCAATGCAAAAGATTCTGTAAAAGAAATAGCTGATATTGTAGTAGATGAAAAAGACTTAACTAAAGTCTTAGATGAAATTCTTAATCAAATAACCACTGACGATACTGAAAACGACGCTGTTGAAAATGAAGATGCTCCTGCTGAAGAAGTTGAAACCGAAGCTGCTGAAGAAACTCCTGCTGAAGAAGTAGAAGATGCAGAAGCTGAAGCTGAGGATACTGAAGATGCTCCTGCTGAAGAAGTTGAAACCGAAGCTGCTGAAGAAGTTGAAGAAGTAGAAGATGCTGAAGAACCTCAAGATGAGGAAAAAACTGATGCTAAAAAATCCAAAAACGATCTTCCAAAATCTGAATTTGTTCTTGCTGACACTATGGAAGGTGTAAGAAAACAAAAAGATGAAAAAGAAGCTGAAATAGCTCAAATTGCTGAAGAAAGGGAAGAATTCAATAAAGTAGCTAAAGAACAACGTAAAATCCGTGATGAATTAAACGCATCATTAAAAGAAAATTTAAACAAAGCTATTGAATTCAGAAACCAACGTAATGAAATCAACAAAGAAGTTGAAGAAGCTAAAAAAGCTCGTAACGATGCAAACAATCAGATTAAAAGTTTAGAATGGTCTTCTGGTAAACGTGATAAAGTTAAAATCGAAAATGAAATTAAAAAAATCGATAAAATTATTGAAACTCGCGTTTTAGATATCAAAAAAGAAAACCAACTCGTTAAAAATGCTAACGATTTAAGGAAACAATTAATGGAAATCCAAGAAGACGAATCAGTTAAAGAAGAAGCTCAAGAATTAAGAAAATTATCTGAAGAAGAGCACGAAAAAGTTATCACACTTTCCGAACAAGCACAAGCTGCTCACGAAGAAATGTTAACTTACTTCAGAAAAACTGATGATATCAGAACTGCAGCTGATGAAGCACATAAAAATTTCATTGAAGCTCGTAACAATGCTTCTGCAAAACATGAAGAATTTAAATCTGTATTAAGCGATATTCATGTTATTAATAAGAAGTTAGGTTCTGGAAAACCTAGAAAAAGAAGATCTGATAAAAAACCTTCTTCTGGTTCTAACAAAAACCGTGAAGAAAAAGAAAGAGCTGAAGACATCTTTGAAAAATTCAAACAAGGTGGAAAATTATCTACTGAAGAGCTCTTGCTTTTACAAAAATATAATATAAATTAAATTTTTAATTTATATTTTTTTACTTTTTTTAGTTGGTTATATTATGTCTGAAGAGAAAATAGAAACCTGTTTTTTATGTGGTAAAGAATTTGACATGAATAAATCAGAATTGGCTTATTATCGTAAAGGTAAATTTCCTATTTGTGATTATTGCGCCGAATTTTATTCTTTTTATCGTGAAGATTTATAATATATATGTTTTTTATTTCAAATTATTTGCGAAAAATAATATTATATATCGCTCTCCTGCGATTATGTCAATAAAGTATTAAAACATAATAACTTTTAGATAGGACCATTAACATATGTTAAACTAAATTCTCTTGTTGATTTTCTATTATTTTATTTATCTAAATGAAAGCAATCGCTTGCATGCGATAATATTTAAATATTCGCATTTTAAAATAATTATAACAAAGGGGGAGGGGGTTATTATTATGAATGTGAAATCAATCTCAATTTTTTTAATATCGTTATTATTTGTTTTAAGTGTACCTTGTATTTTTGCAGAAAATGTTGATGTGGAAAACTGCAATTCTGATATTGCAGTTCCAAATGAAATCTCTGTTGTGGATTTGAATGTTGAAAATGTTACTGTGGATGATTTAGATAGTGATAATGCAACTGTAGATGAAAATGTAATTTGTGATTCTCAAATGGATCATGTTAACATCACGGACTCATCAGCATCCGCTATGAACATTAATGATATCCTATCTGGAAATTTTTTTAAGATGGATATAGTATCTACAAATTTAAGCGACAATAATATAAACTTCAAACTACATGTTACAAACATATTCGGTAATGCAATGGCTCAATATGAAGTAGTTTGTGATGCCGCTTCTATACATGACATTGTAATATCTAAAACTGATGATGAGGGTTTTGTAGAATTTACTTTGTTTTTCGATACTAATGAACCTGCTTGTGCTTATTTCTTCACATGCAATAAAGTAGTTTCAATAGGTAAATTTGGTGATATTAAATTTCCAATTTGTAAAAAAGATTCTATTGTAGGTAATCCGAACTATCGATATGATTCTTATGATAGTGCAGCCCATGGTGCACACGGTGAAGATGATAATGATGATAAGAAACATTAAATTGGGTACTATGGCCTAATATGAAGTAATTTGTGAGGCCATTAGTATCATGACACTATAATATCTAAAACTGACGATGGGGGTTTTGTAGAATATTAACGGATGCTTAGTTACCATTATGTATTCAGTTTAAACCTTCATTGTTTATTTGTCTAATATTTGACAGTTAACTATATTTATTTTACTTTTCTGTAATTCATCCAAAAATTAATTTAATCATTAATTGAATTTCAATTTGCATTATCTTGGAGTAACTATAATTTTTTTAGTTATGTTCTTTTTTCATAGAAATTTTTATATATGATAATTTATTCTATATTTTATCTATATATTGAGAAAAAATATGTGGAGTAATTGTTAGAATGCATGAAGTAATTATTTGTGAGAAACCTAGTTCTGCTGAAAAAATAGCAAAAGCGTTATCTTCAAAGGCTAAAAAGAATTTCTATAATAAAAAAATTAAATACTGGACTTTAAACAGAGATTCTAAAGATATCACTGTTTTATCTGGTGTTGGTCATTTGTACTCTTTAATTCCAAATACTTCAAAAAGCAGCATTTCATTTAATCTGCACTGGGCACCGGCATATGAAGTAAATAAAAAAGCTAGTGGTTATACCAGGGATTATGTTAGGGCCATTCAAAAATTTGGAAAAGGTGCTGATTCTTATGTTCATGCTTGCGATTATGATGTTGAAGGTACTTTAATTGGATATAATGCTTTAAAATATGCCTGTGGTGAAGATTCTTTGTCAAAAGCATCTCGTATGAAATTTTCTACTTTGACTAAAAAGGATATAATTGAAGCATATGATAATAAAATCAATATTGATATGCATCAGGTTGATAATGGTATTGCCCGTCATATCCTTGATTATTATTTTGGTATGAATATTTCAATTGCATTATCAAATGCTGTTCGTAAATCTAAAAAACGATTTTTAAAATTATCTGTTGGTCGTGTCCAAACGCCTACATTATCTATTTTGGTTGATCGTGAAAAAGAAATTGAAGAATTTGTGCCGGAACCATATTGGGTTATTAAAGCTATTCTTGATTTTGAAGATATTGAAATCAAACATGTTGACGGAAATATTTTTGACCGTGAAAGAGCTGAAGAGATTTTTAATAAATGTCAGGACAAAGATGCAACTGTTGACAACATTGAGCTTTCCAATTCAAAAACAAGACCTCCTGTTCCATTTAACTTAGGAGGTTTACAGTCTGAAGCTTACAATGTATTTGGTTTTACTCCTAAAAGAACTCAGGTTATTGCTCAAAATCTTTACAGTTCAGGTTATACTTCTTATCCACGTACTTCATCTCAAAAATTACCTGAAAGTTTAGATTTCCCATCTATCTTTAAACAATTGTCTAAGGATAAGGATTATTCAAAACATATTTCTCAATTACCTTCCAAATTAAAACCTAATAACGGTAAAAAGGATGATGAAGCACACCCTGCTATTCACCCTACTGGAATTTTACCTTCTAGTTTGTCTAAAGATGAACAGAAGATTTATGATTTGATTGTTTATAGATTCATTGCAGTATTTTTCGAAGCTGCTGAATTTGAATCCATGAACACTACTTTGGATATCGAAGGAGAAAAATTCCGTTTTAAACGTAGAAGAGTTACTCATAAAGGATGGATGGAACATTATCCATTTAGAAAAATTGATAATGATAAGTTTCCTGAAATTAAAGAAGGCGACACTATGAGTGTTAAGGAACTTATTTCTGATGAAAAAGAAACTAAGCCTCCTGCACGTTATAACCAGGCTTCTTTAATTAAGGAATTGGAAAAAAGAGAACTTGGTACTAAAGCAACCCGTGCTGATATCATTGATAAGTTATATGACCGTAAATATATAGATGGAAATAAAATTTCTGTTAATCAGTTAGGTATGAATCTTATTGATACATTAGGCAGCTATTGTAATAATCTAACCAGTGAAGAATTAACCAGGGACCTGGAAGAAAAGTTAGATGGTATCAATAAGGAAATAACAACCAGAAAAAGCGTAATTGATGAAGGAGAAAAGGATGTTAAAGAAATTTTAGTAGACATTGATAAAAACACTGATGAAATTGGTTCTAAACTTTATGATGCCTATCAGGAAAGTAATATTGTCGGTAAATGTAAATGCGGCGGAAATCTTATTAAAAGATACTCTCCTAAAAATAAAAGCTATTTTGTAGGCTGTTCAAATTATCCTGATTGTAATAACACTTATTCAATTCCAAAAGGTGCACGTTTCTTAAAGAAAACATGTGACAAATGCGGTTTGCCCATAATTTCCTTCGGCAGTAAACCGCCTAAACATGCCTGTCTTGATTCTAATTGCGGTAAAGAACATCTTGAACCAATGCAGATTGAAGTCGTTGGCAAATGTCCGGAGTGTGGAAAAGATTTGATTAAACGTTCTGGACGTTATGGTGATTTTGTTGGTTGTAAAGGTTTTCCTAGATGCAGATTTACATGTGCACTGGATGAACTTAAATACAAACTTAAAAAATAATATTTGAAAAATTTATTTTTTCAATATTTTTCTTATTTTTCATATTATTGCTTTAAATGCAAAATATTTAATAATGTTAAACATTATAACTATACATTAATAAAAATATGTTCCATTTTATATGGTTTATATTTTTATCTAAATGCGATATATATTAATTCTTCGAATTAAAATTGCATTGTTAATCAATATAACTGAATATAATTATTTAGTTTAGAGATTATGAACCTAAACATGGGTATTTGCTTAATTATCTTATGTCCATGTATAATCTAAGAATATAATAATATTATGTTATAGTTCAATTACTCTTATAATTAATTTAAATTTAAAAAACTGGAATAGAGGATTTTAATGAATAGAGATACAATAATAACAGTAGCTAAATCCGTAATCATTATATTGATTCTTTTAGCTGTTGTTTTTGCATTAAGAGCTCCTGCAGCTGATCTCAATTTACTTCCTAATGAAATAAAAGGAAATTATGTTGATTCTACAGGTCTTCCTTATTTTAGTGAAATGGATTCATATTATAACTTAAGGTTAACCGAGAATTATGTAGATCATGGTTTTGTAGGAGATATAAAATACGATAATAATGGTACGCAGATGGATATGCATAGGTATGCCCCCGACGGTAATGTAATAAATTATGAGCTGGGTATTGTATACGTGACGTCGTTCCTTCATGATATGGTAAATAAATTTATCGGATCTCATGGTATTAGGGAAGTTGCATTTTGGACTGGCGCAGTTATCGCATCATTAGCCGTCATTCCGGCATTTATTTTTGCTAGGAGATTAACTAATGATTACGGTGCTATTGCTGCTACATTAATTATAGTTTTAGCTCCGAACTACTTTGCGCACACTTTCCCAGGATTTTTCGATACAGATATGTTCTATTACATATTCTCGCTCTTCTTCATATTTTTCTTTGTTGAATGTTTGCGGACGAAAAATATTGCTTTAAAAGTAATTTATGCAATCTTGTCTATTATTTCAATAGGACTTTTCTCCATATCCTGGACAGGTTATATCTTTTACGTCGGTTTAATGGGTATATTTGCAGTTGTTTATTTAATTGCATGTTATATATTTAATATTGGTGATGATACAGATAAAAATAAATATTCCCATAAGCTGTTATGGTTTATTCGTCAAAAAGAATTTTTATCTATTATTTTATTGATTGTTATTGGTGCTATTGGAATTACCATATTTAGAGGTTTTGATACTACAGTAGGAATATTTAGTAATTTACTTAACTTGCTTTCATTGCAGTCTGCTGCTAGGGTTGTTGGTGGTTTCCCTAACGTACTTATTTCTGTAGCAGAGATGCAGATGCCAAGCATGCTTGGTTCAGGTATGGCTTCCCCATTCTTGGCAAGTACAAATGGTGTTGTAAACGGTATTGGTGGAATATCCGTATTGTTTGCTGGTTTAATAGTATTATACATTTTAGTTTCAAGAGTATTTAAACTTAGAAAAGTTGGTACTTCCGGCGGAAATTCCAAATTAAAACCAACTAAAGGTAATAGGGTTTCAGCATCTAAAAAAATTGATGACAGTAATAGATTTAAATTATCTCTCGGTGAATTAGATCTCAGAGGCAAATCTCAGGATGAAATAGTTGAAACTAAACGTTTAACTCTTTTATATGCTTGTTTATTTGTAGTTTGGACTTTAATTACTATTTTGGCTGTAACCAGAGGTTCAAGATTTATTACTACAATTGTTTTACCTTTCGGATTAATGACTGGTATATTTATAGGATTTGTATCTGATTATCTTAAAAATAAATTGGATAATGATAACTGGTTAACAGTAATTGTGGTTCTTTGTGCTTTCCTTGTTGCTGTTCCATTAGCAGTGATTAATTTAATGTGGGGTGTAATAGCATTTATCATATTATTAGCTATTGGTTTAGCTTCAATTTATCTTTTAAAACAGAAAAAATCTGCTGACAATACTAGTATTCCTATTAAGAAATATATTGCTGTTGCACTTGTAGTTCTTGCATTAATAACACCTTCTGTCTGTGGTGCTTACATGACATCAAACAATGTGGTTCCAGGTACAAGCGATCCAATGTGGAATTCAATGGTTTGGATTAATCAAAATACTGATAATAATACTGTAATTACATCCTGGTGGGACTTCGGTTACCTCTTCGAGATTGCTGCTGATAGGCAAGTAACTTTCGATGGGGGTTCTCAGTCAGGGGATCGTGCTTACTGGCTGGGTCAGGCGATGACGACGAGTAATCTAGATTACTCTGCAGCTATTTTCAGAATGCTGGATAGTTCCGGTACAAAACCTCAACAGGATTTATACAATGTTACTGGAGATTATGGTAAAACAACAGAGATTCTTAAAGAAATTTTACCTATGGATTCTCAAAACGCTAAAAAGACATTAGTTGACAAATATCACTTAACTGATGATCAGGCAACAAAGGTTGTTGATGGTACTCACCCTGCAAATCCACGTCCTGTAATATTTGTTGCAAGTTCAGATATGCTTCAAAAAGCCGGTTGGTGGAGTTACTTCGGTGACTGGAACTTTACAAACCAAAGTGCTCAAAACTATAATTATTATGTGCCTACTCAACAGGTAGTTGTTGAACCTAATTCCGTGGGTAAACTGAACTTACTTAATTCATCAGGTTTACTTGTTAATGCTGTTATTCAAAGAGGAGAAGGCAATAACTCAACTACTGCATATACTGAAGCATTGTCCGCATATAATAATAGTGAAATTATCCTTAATGGTACTCCATACAATCCATTGAATATTTCCAATATAATGGTTATTGAAAATGGATATCTGGTTAAAAATGAGTCTGTTGGAGATGTTAAAAATGCAAATTACACATTGTTCTTAATGGGTGAAAACAATACATACACTCCAATATTAATCCATAATAAACTGGCTAATTCCATGTTCACAAAATTATACCTATTGGGTGGTGCAAACCAAGATGTATATACTATGGTTCACATGGAAAATGGTGTATCTTTATGGAAGGTAAACTTTGATAAGATTGGTGGAGGAACTTCTCCTACCAACACAACAAACAATAGATAGGTTAGGATTAACTCCTAATCTCTTTTTTTATATTTTATATATGGTGATTTAATGGGTATTGAAGATAAAATAAAAGATATTGAAGAAGAAATTCAAAAGACTCCCTACAATAAAGCAACTTCTCACCATATTGGGAAATTAAAAGCTAAACTTTCAAGATTAAAGGAGGAATCTCTCCAGCGTAGCAGTTCCGGTCATAAAGGCCAAGGATTTCACATGAAGAAAACTGGAGATGCGACCGTTGTACTTGTTGGATTTCCGTCTGTTGGTAAATCTACATTATTGAATGAAATAACAAATGCGGAAAGTAAAGTTGGTGCTTATCAGTTTACAACTTTAGATATTGTTCCTGGTGTTATGGAGCATAAAAATGCTAAAATACAAGTTTTTGATATTCCTGGAATTATTACTGGTGCAAGCAGTGGTAAAGGAAGAGGTAAAGAGATATTGTCCGTTGCCAGAACTGCAGATTTAATTTTAGTTGTCCTTGATACTTTAAATCCACAACATTTGAATGTTATTTTAACTGAACTAAGAAATATTGGTATAAGACCAAATGAACATCCTCCTGATGTAACTGTTAACAGAAAAAAACTTGGTGGTGTTAAAGTCTCTTCCACATGTCCATTAACTCATTTGGATGAAAAAACTATACGATCCATTATTAATGAGTATGGAATGCATAATGCAGATGTTTTATTTAGGGATGATGTAACAATTGACCAGTTCATTGATGTGCTGGACAGAAATAAGTCTTATGTTCCAATGTTGATTTTATTAAACAAAGTTGATTTGGTAGATGAAAACTACTTGGAAGAACTTAAAAATTATATTCCTGATTTTATTCCGATTTCTGCTGATAAAAAAACCAATATCGATGAATTGAAAGATTTGATATTTGATAATTTGGATTTGGTTCGAGTTTATTTAAAACCGCAAGGTAAAAAAGCAGATATGGAAGATCCATTAGTTATTAAGAAAGGATCCACTGTTATCGATGCATGTGGAAAATTACACAGAGAATTTGTTAAAAACTTCCGTCATGCTAAAGTTTGGGGAACTTCCGTTAAATTCCCTGGTCAGAAAGTCGGACCTGATCATGTTCTTGAAGATGAAGATGTTTTAAGAATTATCTTAAAAAAATAGATTATTATGTCTAATATTATTTTTATTAGCGGCACTCCATGTACTGGAAAAACTACTATTGGTGAAAAATTATCACAAGAATTAAATTGGGAATTGGTTAAAATCAATGATTTAGCTATTTCCAACAATTTAGTTTTAGGTATTGATGAGGATAAGGGCTATAAAATTATCGATATTGATGCCTTGGATAAAACTCTTGGTGATATTATTTCCTCATCTGAAAATCTGATTGTTGAAGGCCATTTAAGTCACTTGTGCTGCGGTGCCGATAAATTAATCATCCTGAGATGCAGGCCCGAAATTCTTGAAAAAAGACTGAATTCACGAAACTATTCTGATGCTAAAATTCATGAAAACCTGGAAGCTGAAGCTTTGGGAGTTTGTTCTGCTGAAAGTTTGGAAATTTATAAAAATAATGTCTATGAATTGGATGTCACTGATTTAAGCATAAATGATGCAGTATATATACTTTTGGATTTCATCAGTGGCAAAAAGGAATTGACTTTTGGTGAAATTGACTTCATGGACTGGTTACTCATACATCAATAGATTTAATTTTATTTTTTTTATTGGATGATTTTATTTAATTAATTATATGTTAATTTTTACCAATACTTCATTGACTTTTCATTAAAAATATTTGGTCTATTTTTCATTTAATGGGAGTTATTTTTCTTCCGATTTTTCGTTTTTTTCATTGATTTTCTAATATATACATAACATTTATTAAGGTTAAAAATCATATTTATTTTTAATATTCATGTTAACCTAAGGTTATCATTTAACTATGGTTTTTGTTTTAATTTGCGCAAATCATTTTAATTCAATTTTTGAATATTATATCCGACAATTAAGGAGGATATTTTTGAGTAGAGGAAAACGACCTAAATGGATGATTGAAATAGCTATTGAAAGAATGAACATCCTTTTTGAGCGTGCTGAGATGGAATTCATCACCCATCCTGAACGGTCCCACAGGTATGTTGAATTGGCTAGAAAATTATCTACTAAATATAATACTAAAATTCCAGACAAATGGTCTAGAAGATATTGTAAAAAATGTGGTAAGTTCCTTTACTATGGTCATAATTCATCCGTCCGGCTCGTTGACGAGAAAGTTAACATTTTTTGTGGAGAATGTGGCCATGTTATGAGAATTCCTTATAATAAGGAAAAGAAAAATAAAAGGAGAGCTAAATATGAGTCAATCAAAAAAAGAAATGATGAATAGAGCTCTTTCCGCGATGACAATTAATATTGGTAAAGGCGGCGTTAATGATAATGTTATTGAAGAAATCAAACGTCAACTAAAAGCTAATGAGATTGTCAAACTTAAATTTGCAAAAAATATCGCTAAAGATAAAGATACTTATATTGCAGAAATTGTCGAAAAAACTCGATGTAAATTAATCGATGTTAGAGGACATGTTGCTGTAATTTACAAAAAGAAGCCTTAAGAATTACTTAAATTTAGAGTTACAGGCCCTATTTTTTAGGTCTTAAATTTACAGTGGATTAAGAGGACAATTATTTAATAAAATATTGGAGAATTAATATGACTACTGTATTTGATGTACCTGCAGATTTATTAATTAAAAAAGTCGCAGAAGAATTTAAAGATAATGATAAAATCAATTCCCCTGCATGGTCCAATTTTGTTAAAACTGGTGTTCACAAAGAAAGAAAACCAGAAAATGCTGATTGGTGGTATGTAAGATGCGCTTCTATCATTAGAAGAGTATACATGGATGGACCTGTTGGAGTAATGAGTTTAAGAACTTTCTACGGTGGTAAAAAAGACCGTGGTGTAACTCCTGAAGTATTTAGAAAAGGTAGCGGAGCTATTATTAGAAATGCTCTTCACCAATTAGAAGACGCAGGTTTAGTTGAAAAAGTTGAAGGCGGAAGAGTTGTTTCCCCTAAAGGAAGATCATTTTTAGATAAAACCGCTGGTGAAATCATAATTGATATTCCTGAACTTGCAAAATTCAGCAATCAAAGTGAATCTGGAAATAGTTTGCATTCTAATTTTATTAGTAAATTAACTTCATCTATAGAAAATAATTCTGAAATAGATGATGCTGATAAAGAAAAATACCTTGATGTTGTTTCAAAAATAGATGAAGGACATGAGCATTTATCAAATGCAATTAAAGAGTTTAGTGATGACATGAAAGAAAAACATTCTAATGATGTATTCGAATCCTTATCTTCATTAAAAAAAGAAGATTTAGGTGATGCTATAGACTCACTTATTACCTCTTTAAGGAGAAAACATTAAGTTATATTCTAAACTTGCAAAATATTATTAATTATTAATGGAGAGTTTGATATGAGCGATCTTGATGAAATTCGTCAAAAAAGAATGGCTGAGTTACAGGCACAGCAAGCTGCTGCACAGCAACAAGCACAACAGCAACAGGCTGTTCAACAACAAATGCAACAGCAGGAAGCACAGGCACAATTTGAAGCTCAGAAAAAGCAAATTTTGGGTCAGATAATGACTCCTGAAGCTCGTAACAGGTTAGCTAATCTTAAATTAACTAAACCTGAGCTTGTTAATCAAATTGAAATTCAATTAATTCAATCTGCTCAGGCTGGTAGTTTAAGAGGAAAAGTAACTGATGAACAACTTAAAGTGCTTTTAAGACAAATTGCTGGTCAAAAAAGGGAGATTAAAATTACAAGGAAATAGTATCTATGAAAGCGGCTGTATTGTATAGTGGTGGTAAAGATTCATCTTTTATGGCTGTCATGCTTAAAAGATTAGGTCTTGATGTAGAATTATGCACTGCCAACTTCGGTGTTTATGATTCATATATTCCGGCCAGCAAATCCGCAAATTCATTAGGTTTTAATCATAAAGTATTGGATTTGGATTTAGATATTTTAGATAAGACCTGTAACATGATTATGGAGGATGGATTTCCCAATGATGGGATAAAATTCATTCATGAACGTGTTATTGAAGAAGTTGCTGATAAATACGATATTATTGCCGATGGTACAAGAAGGGATGACAGGACTCCGAAACTCAATGTCAATCAAATAAAAAGTCTAGAAGATAGGAAAAATGTTCAATACATTAATCTGGATAGTTTTGGTCACAAATCTATTAAATTAATAACATCCAATCTTTTCGAAATATCTCATGAAAAAAGCAACAAGGATAACAGCTCTGATTATGAGGTTGAAATAAGGACTTTGATTGATGAGAAAGGAGGAAATTCTTTAGATATTTTTCCTGAACATTATCAAACTCGAGTTATAGGATATAAAAAATAATTATACTTTATTCACAGGTGAGAAAATGAGTAGAAATAAACCATTAGCTAAAAAATTAAGAATGGCAAAAGCAAACAAACAAAATAGGAGAATTCCAATCTGGGCTTATGCTCATGGAAAGAGTTTACACTATTCCACTTAGAAACGTAAAAAACGTTAAAAGAACTATCCGTGCTCCTAGAGCTATTAGGGAAGTTAAAAATTTCTTAACCAAACACATGAAAGCTGAAGAAGTTAAACTTGATGAGTCAATCAATCATGTAATTTGGGCAAGAGGTATTCAAAAAATACCTTCTAAAATTACTGTTAAAGCAGTTAAAGATGAAGATGGTGTTGTAGAAGCTACTTTAGCAGAATAGCTATTGTACCTTTTTCAAATACTTAATATGTGAGGTGACAATATGTTGAGAAGAATCGATATTGTTGGAAATCCAAATGTTGGAGTTTTCATTCAAGCAACTGATGACTATGTTATTGTTCCCTATAATTTAATTGATGAGAAAGTTAAATTAGTTGAGGAAATATTGGAAGTCCCTGCTGTGAAATCTTCTGTTTCTGGAAGTAGCCTTATTGGATCTTTATCTGTAGCTAATTCAAAAGGTATTGTTGTTTCCCCACACGTTTTAGATAGAGAAGTTGAACAATTCAAAGAATTAGGTCTTGAAGTAGCAGCTATTCCGGGCACTTATACTGCCGTCGGAAATATTGTCGCAGCTAATGATAATGGTGCTATTGTAAGTCCTTTTTTATCTGAAGATGCTATCAATACAATTGAATCTACTTTGGATGTTAATGTTGAAGCTACTTCTATGGTTGGAAGTGATATTATTGGATCATTAATATCCGTGACCAATAAAGGGTTCTTAATTAGCAGTACTGCTGTTGAAAGTGAAGTTGACTTTTCTCGTAAAGTATTTGGTGTTGAAGGGGATGTAGGTACTGTTGGAAGAGGAATTTCTTTAGTTGGAGCATGTTCCATTGCTAATTCAAATGGAGCTATCGTTGCTAAAGACAGTACTGGTCCTGAAATGGCTAGAGTTGAAGAAGCATTAGGCTTTTTAGATGATTTATAATTATTATCTGAGGGATTAATATGATAACTAAAATTTACAGAGTTAAAGGTACTTTTGTAATGGGCGATGAGTTTCATAAATTTGTAAAAGAATATAAAGCTACCAGTGAAGCTGATATCGAACAGAAAATTTATGAACGTTTCGGAAGCAAACACGGTATTAACAGAAATCAAATTAAAATTTCTGAAATCACTGAAATTGCTCCTGAAGAAGTTGTTGACCCAATTGTAAAAGAAATTTTATAATTGCACTTTACGGGGTGTTATTATGGAAGATCAGCAAAAATTAAATGAACTCATTAATGAAATTAATGCATATAACCAGCAAGGAGATTTAATTCGCCAACAAATTGAATTAATTCAAGCTTCTATATCTGAGGTTGATGCATTAACCAACACTTTGGATGATTTAAATGGTGAAAAAGCTGTTGAAGCTTTTGTGCCTGTAGGTGCTGGTTCTTTCATTAAAGGGGAACTTAAAGACACTGATGAAATTATTATAAGTATTGGTGCAGGATTCGCTATTAAAAAAGATGCTGAGGGTGCTAAAAAAATTATTGCTGGGCAGAAAAAAGATTTGGAAGATAGCTTAGATAAAATGTTAGCTAATTTACAGCAAGTAACTGATATTATAGCTACTCTTCAAGGTCAGGCTCAACAAATTCAAGCTGCAGCTCAGGGTGGCGTAACCGGTTATTAATTACTTATAACTTTTTTTATTTTTTTTTTATTTGTATTGACTTATTTTTTTAAAAATCTATATTTTTTCGTATAATATTTAATAAGATTTTTTAGTAATTTACTTTTATTACTTCATATATAATAATTTATTGTGGGGTGTTAAAATTAAATATCGTTCAAAAATTTTTATTTTTATCATATTGATAGTATTTTTGTCAGGTATTTCTTTTGTTTCAGCTGACGATTCAGTAAATGGAACGGATAGTGAAATACCTGTTGGAGAAAATGTAGGATATATAGAACAATATGCAGACGGTTCTTTAAAACTGGATGATAGTCAGACTGGTGAAGATTTAATTAATTTAAGTGAATGCAGTTCTATTGTTCTTCATGTGAGTGATAATGAGGGCGTTATCTCTGTTAGACGTGATTCCACTGATCCTGCTGATATCATGATTGAAAGGGGTAATTGGGGAAATATTCAATATTTAAAGCAATATAAGGATGACGGATCAGGTTATTTTGCACATGCAATTGTAACTTCAAATGGTTGGCTTATAGGTAATGGCGGTATAACTGATGGATCTGTATTTAGACAAATTGAGGGCATAGCTTCTGAAATGGTTGTTAATAATCAGATTACTGACGATTATCTTTCAAGAATTTATGCTATCCTATCTGGTTATTCTTTAGGTCATTTTGTTATTAAGGCTAGTGATGGAACTTACGGTGTAGTTTTTAATAACGTACATCATGTTTCTAAATTACTGCCGGGTCAGTATGTTGTATGTCCTAACGTTTATTCCCTGTCCCAAAAAGGTAATTTTAATACGGGTGCAAATCCTGTTGATGAAGGTATCAGATTAGACTATTCAGACACTTATGGTGTTAACAGAAGAAATGTAATGACTTATCACTGGAAACTCACTACTTCTCCTAATGGTTTGTCTTATTCTGTAGATTCTTATGCATCAAATGATAATGGTGCAGGTGTTGGTCGTTCAACAGCTTCTTTATCAGATAATGTTTATTATTTCGGCCAATATTATTCCAGATATTCTATTCCAATGACTTTGGGCAAATTGTATTTGGGAACTCAGGTTTTCGATAATACTATTGATGTTTTCCAATTATTGACTCCTATTGATTCAGCTCTTGTCGGTGAGAATATCGAGTTAAAATATAAGGTCAGTTATATTCTTCATTCAAACCCTATAGTTCAGTTTGCTATTCCACAGGGTTTTGATTTTAATAGTGCAAGTGTTTCTAAAGGAAATTATGTATTTAATCCTGACGGTGTTGTAGTCTGGTATTTAAACGATTGTGATGGTGACAATTACATTACTCTTTCACTTAAGGCAGTTAAATCCGGTCAATTTGATTTGGTTTATTCACTGGATAACAATTTTGTCAATTCTAATAAATTGTATGTTAATGCTTATGGTGCTGTAATTTCTGCTAATAATATAAGTAAATATTATAAAGGGCCTGAAAAATTAAACGTTTATCTAAAAGATGTGGAAAATAATCCGATTATTGGTGAAAAGACTATTGTCCGTATTAACGGTGTTGATTATGAAAGAACTACTGATGATAATGGAATTGTTTCAATTGCCATTAATTTGATTCCTGGAGATTATAATGTCGACATAACTTATAATGGTCGTTTCGGTCAGAATGCTACAGTAGCTAATGTTAAAGTTTTTAAAACTATCGAGGGTAATGACATTGTTAAAATGTTTAGAAATGACACTCAATATTATGCTAAATTTATTGACGCATCAGGTAATCCTTTAGCTAATGCGGATGTGCAATTTAATATTAATGGTGTATTTTACACCCGCCAGACGGATCAGAATGGTAAAGCTAAATTAAATATTAATTTGAATCCTGGAGAATACATATTAACTGCCATTAATCCGGTAACTGGGGATCAGTATTCTAATACTGTTAAAGTTTTATCTACTTTAGTTGAAGGGCGTGATTTAACTAAATATTATAGAAATGCAACTCCTTATTCAATTAAGGTATTGGACGCAGTTGGTAATGCTTTAGCTAATGTGGATGTAGAATTTAATATTAATGGCGTATTTTATACAAGAACTACTAATGGTTCAGGTTATGCAAATCTTAATATAAATTTACTGCCTGGAGAATATATTATCACGGCCATGTATAATGGATTGGCATCTTCAAACAATATTAAAGTCCTTCCGGTACTTTTTGCAAATGATACTGTTGGCAACACAAATGATAGTAATTTTGCTGCAAAATTGATTGATGGACAGGGTGCTCCTTATGCAAATCAAAGCATTGATTTTACAATTGATGATGTTGTGTATTCTAATGTGACTGATGATAATGGTATTGCCAGATTATCTATTAATTTAGAAAAAGGTGAATATACAATATTTTCTTCATATAATGAACTTTATATTAATAATAAACTTATAATTAAAGATGAAGTTTAATAACTTCTCTTTTTTTTAAATATTTATATGATGATTTAATAAATGTATAACAATGGGAGGTTTTATTATTAAGAAAATTTTTTTCTTTTTTTCAATAGTGGTATTATTTTTAAGTATGTCTTTGGTTTGTGCTGAAGAAAATAATACTGATACTATTTTAAATGATGTAAATATTGATGCAAATGATGTGTCTTTATATTATAAAAATGGAACACGTCTTAATGTAGAGTTATCGGATGCAAATAATAATCCTTTGTCTAATCAAAGCCTGGTATTTAATATTAATGGTATTGATTATGCAAGAAATACTGATGATAGGGGAAGTGCCTCAATAGCCATTAATTTGGTTCCAGGCAGTTATTTAACTAATATTAAATTTTTAGGTAATGATAAATATTTGCCTGCAAATAAAACAGTTCATGTCAATGTTTTATCTACAATTGAGGGTAATAATTTAGTTAAATATTATAAAAATGCTTCTCAGTATTATGCTACATTTTTAGATGGTTCTGGGGAAGTTTTAGATTTTGAAGATGTTATATTTAATATTAATGGGGTATTTTACACCCGTCAGACTGATCAGAATGGTGTAGCTAAATTAAATATTAATCTAAACTCTGGAAATTATATTATCACTGCATATAATCCTAATGATGGTTTATCTTATTCAAATTATATTAAAATACTCCCTACAATTAATGGAAGTGATTTGGTTAAAATTTTTAGAGATAATCATCAATATTGGGTAACCGTCAGAGATTTTAAAGGTAATTTATTATCTTATAGGGATGTTGAATTTAATGTTAATGGTGTTTTCTATAATCGTCTGAGTGAAAGAAATGGAAATGCTAAACTTAATATAAATCTGAATGCCGGAAAATATATAATAACGGCATATAACAAAATCACTGGCGAACAAATGGCCAATACTATCGTAGTTTATCAAGACTCCCCTACAAAATTAACTACAAAAAATTATGTTTTTAAAGAAAATGATGATGACACAATAGAAGCAACATTAACCAATAATCTAAATTATGGTGTTGCAGGAGAAACCATTGATTTAACTATAGCTAATAAAAAATATTCTGCTGTAACTGATGATTTTGGTGTTGCTACTTTTGATTTGAATTTGAATCAGGGTAATTATTCATTAACATTCAATCATAATGCTAGTTCAATATATGGTGCTTCATCTGCAAAGTCCACTGTAGAAACTTATGATGGAATTAAAGTAACAATTAATTGTTATAATCAAATGTTTTTTGAAAATGCTACTTATTCAGTAAACTTGTATGATGAAAACAACAAAGAATTCTCAAATCAGACTGTTTATATGCAAGTAGGTTCTAAACTTTATTCTGCCATAACTGATGATCATGGTGTTGCCCGATTTGATATTGATGCGGATCCTGGAGTTTATAACGCTAAAATATTTTTCAATAAAACAGGATATAAATTTAACAAAGAATTCCGTGAAATTATAATACTTGAAAATACATGGACTTCATTAATTCCATTAACTTCTAATGTCAAACAGGGAATCGGTGAAAAATTAGGTGTTAGATTAGTTGCAGGTTTTGTTTATAATTTACCTAATAAAGAAGTGATTATTGAAATTAACGGAAGAAATTATACAAGAATGACTGATGATGATGGTATTGCATATCTAAACATTAACTTAAATGCGGGCACATATGATGTTACTTACTACTATCTTGGTGATGATTTCTTTGTTGGAAATTTCAATTCTTCAGTATTGACTGTAATTCCAAGAATTCCGACCAAGTTAACTGTTCTTACAAGCTCAACTTTCCATAAGAATTCTGGTGTTACCTATGATATTGAGTTAAGTTCGGATAATCCATTATCAGGTAAGAAAGTCACTGTTAAAATAGGATCAAAAATGTTTACTCAAAACACTGATGTAAATGGAATTGTTCATTTAGATATAAGGGGCTTTGATGAAGGAACATATACTGTGGAATATTCATTTGAGGGGGATAATATTTATGAGCCATGTGCAGGCTCTACAAAATTGGTAATAACTTCTCAAATTCCTTATGGCTTCGGATACTGGGTAAGATATTCAGACATGTATGATTTAAATTTAGCTAGTTTATCCTCTCAAGGAACAAATAGTGTATTTTTGCACTGTTATGCAGTTGCAACTTATGGTGAAAGCAGTGTAGCTTCATGGATTAGACAAGCAAGCAGCTATGGAATAAATGTACATATTTGGATGCAGGTAGCCTATGATGGAGTTTGGAATGCTATTTCTAATAAGGATGGTTCATACAACTATGGTATTATCAATTCAAAAGTAAATGAAGCTAAATACTATGCAAGCATTCCTGGTGTGGCTGGTGTCCACTTTGATTATTTAAGATTTGGAGGAACTGCATATAAATTCCCTAAAGCTGCTGAATCCATTAATTACTTTGTAAAAACTGCTGTTTCTGCAGTCAAATCAGTCAATCCAAATTGTCTGGTATCTGCAGCTTTAATGCCGGAACCAAGCAATATGCTTTATTATGATGGTCAGGATTATTCAACATTAACCAAATATCTGGACTTTGTTCTTCCTATGGTTTATAAAGGAAATTATAATCAAAATACTCAGTGGATTCAAAGCATTACAAAATGGTTTGTTGATAATTCAAACGGTGCACAGGTCTGGACTGGACTTCAAGCATACAGATCAGATGATGATATTACAAGATTATCTGTATCTGAGCTAACTGGTGATGCGCAAGCTTCATTGAATGGTGGTGCAAGAGGAGTCGTAATGTTTAGATGGGGTGTAACTAACTTCATCAATTTCAACAGTCTAAATGTTAGATAGGAATATGCAAAAATTTGTATTTTAAAATTAGTTATTAATTTAACTAATTTTTCTTTTTATTTTTTTTCTTAATTAAAATTCCTTTTAAATAGTATAAAAAATATAAATAAGTTATAATTAAACTTTTTTAATAAAACTATAAGGTTGGGTTAATTTTGTTTGAATCATTAAAAAAGAAATTATCACGTACAAGTGATAAATTAGAGGAAGAAATCATTGAAGAAGCAAAACAAGAAGACAACCTTCAGGAAGAAGAAGGTAAAAAGCGTTCATTTTTCTCATTTGGTCGTAAAAAAGAAGAAAAAAAAGTTGATGAGTCTAAACAAATAGAATCTGGTGAATCAACTGAAGAAAAACCTAAGGAAGAGAAAAAATCTTGGTTCTGGTCTAGGAGTAAGGATGATGATAAAGAAGAATCTGCAGATGATGGATCTGATGATGAAGTAGGTGAAATTGAGGTTGAAGAGCCTAAGGAGGAGAAAAAATCAGGATTCTGGTCCAGAGGTAAGGATGATGATGAGGAAGAATCTGCAGATGATGGGTCTGATGATGAAGTATGTGAAATTGAGGTTGAAGAGCCTAAGGAAGAGAAGAAGTCTCATTAAGTATGTGAAATTGAGGTTGAAGAGCCTAAGGAAGAGAAGAAGTCTCATTTTTGGTCAAGAAACAAAGATAAAGATGATTCTCCCGAAGGAAAAGGTGGATTATTCTCATTTGTCCGTGAAAAAACAATTTCTGAAAAACATGTGGAAGACACATTATGGGAACTTGAGATGGGTCTTTTAGAAGGGGATGTGGCAATGGAAGTAGCTTCTGCCGTTGTTGATTCCGTAAAAGAAGATCTTGTTGGTCGTAAAATCAAAAGAAGTAGTGATATTACAGAATACACTTATAATGCTTTAAGAAATGCAGTTGCAGAAATAATTGATGTTCCAGGTAAATCCATGACTGAAATGATTGAAGAGAAAAAAGCCCAAGGAGAACCTTTGGTAGTAATGTTTGTTGGTATCAATGGTACTGGAAAAACAACTACTATTGGTAAATTGGCAAATTACTATTTGAAAAAAGGCTACACTCCAGTTATTGCCGCTTCAGATACATTCCGTGCAGGAGCTATTGAACAGGTTACTCATCATGCAGACAATGTTGGAGTAAAAATCATAAAACACCAAAAAGGATCAGATCCTGCAGCTGTTGCATATGATGCGGTTGAACATGCAAAGGCTCAAGGAAAAGAATTGGTTTTAATTGATACTGCTGGAAGAATGCAAACTAATACCAATCTTATGGATGAAATGAAAAAAATCAAAAGAGTTTCTAATCCAGATTTGGTTGTTTTTGTTGGAGATGCACTTACTGGTAATGATGCAACCCAACAAGCAGTTAAATTTAATGAAGCTATTGATATTGATGGCGTAATCTTAACTAAAGCTGATGCAGATAGTAAAGGTGGTGCATCATTATCTATAGGTTATGTAATTAAAAAACCAATTATGTTTTTAGGTGTTGGTCAGGGTTACGATGATATTAAAGAGTATGATGCTGAATGGATGCTGAATCAATTGTTTAGTGAGGATGAAGCCGCTATTGAAGAATAATTCTGCTATTTTAAATATTGTTGTATATTAATATTTTAAGTTATGAGAGGAAAAAATAATCCTCTTTTTAATTCTTTTTTTAAAAAATATTGTTAATATTCATTATTTTTAGTAAATATTTGATAAAATTTCATTTTTTAGTATTTAAATGTGTAAGTAAGTACTTACATTCGAAAAACTTTATATTACGTGTTTTCATAATATTATATAACGAAGTTTGTTAAGAACTTCATAAAAATTAATTATAAGGAGGAAATGTCATGTTCGGATCTGGCCTTGGTGGCGGCGGTGCTGTCCCATTCTACTAAATATGATAAAACAATAATTTTATCTTTTAATATTTTTTTACAAACTTTTTTTTAATTAATTTCATTAGATTTTTAAACTTCCGATATATTCATATCCTTTTAAGTCTTCTTTATTTTTAAATTCAAATTTGAATGTATCCTTATTTGAAACATATAAATGAGCAAGAGCTATTCCAACATCAATGTCATTCCATTTACCCAGTATTTTTCTTTTTACAATGTTATGTTTTACTTTATAGACATCATATCCTTCATCAGTATGTTTAAAATACCATGGCTGTGAGTTAATGGCGGATGGTGCTAGTTGTGCTGGTTTTAATTTTTCATCTTCAAAATCGGATATTTCTGACAGGTTTTTTCTTTTGAATTTGTTAATGTCTCTTGTACAATCGTTTGATTTTCCAAAAGCTATTAAAATTACAAATTCGGGATTTTTTTCTTTAACAGAACCCATTCCGACCCAACAGCTGCCAATATCCAGACTTTGCATCAATAAACTAACTTGCTGAAATATGAATCCTAAATTAACACCATAATTTTCTTTTTTCTCAGAGTATAATGCTAAATAGTAAGGCGCATTCCATCTTGTCTTCAGTGACACTTCATCTTTAGTTAAAATTTTGTAAGAGTAGTTGATTTCAGGTGTCAATGCTTTCACATTATCTAAAAACTCTTTAATTGCACCCATATCTATTTTATCATCCAGATATTTTCTTGCAGATTTCCTTTTATAAATTTGTGAAGCCAAATCCATTTTACCATTTCCTTTTCGCCATAGCTTTTAAGCGTTTTTTCTCAATATCTTTTCGTTTATCTGATTGATATTTCTTTTTTTGTCGATTGGTTGCAGTTTGAAAATTGGGCATTATTGTAACCAAATCAATTCTGTTTCCCTGACATGCAAAGACTATTTTAAGTTCTTTATAATCTTTATTTGGAGGCGCTTCATAGATTACTTCATATTCTTCATTTCCACTTTTTTCATATCTTAAAGGTTCTTCATACATTATGGTGTCGACAATATATTCTCTTTTAATTCCATTATCTGATAATCTTTTATTAAAATGAGTATTTTCAAAACACCATTCAATACTCTGTGTATCTCCAAGAATGAATTTATCAAAAACTTTCATCATTACTATTTTATGTTATAATTTTTATAAATCTATTGTTGGTGGATGAATATGTTTAATATATAAGTATGAATATTCAAATATTATACTCATGACTAAGCAGATGCAATGGGATTCGTCTTTATCATTTATTTTTGCAATGATTGGGGCGGCAGTTGGACTAGGTAATATCTGGCGTTTCAGTTATGTTCTATATTCTAATGGTGGAGGGTCATTTTTTATTCCCTATTTTGTTGCAATTGCAATGATGGGTATTCCATTTTTATTATTGGAGTATTCTGTTGGTTTTACTTTTAAAGACTCGTTTTCCAATATTTTAAAGAAAATCAATCCTAAGTATGAATTCATTGCCTGGATGTTGGTCATATTTGTATTTATTGTTGTAATTTATTATATGGTTATACTGAGTTGGGACTTTATCTACTTCTTATCCAGCTTTAATTTTGCATGGGGAAGTGATGTAGTTGGTTACTTTACAAATAGTGTTGGTGGAAGTTCTAATTTAAGTTTAACGACTTCATTACTTGAACAAACAGCTTTTGGTGTTGTTGTATTATGGATTGTAATATGGTTTATTGCACACAAAGACATCGATGATGGTATCGGTAAATTTTCCAAAATTTTAATTCCTATACTTTTTGTTATTATGGGATTCATTATAGTTTATGCTTTAACTCTGCCAGGTGCGAATATTGGAATAAATGCACTGTTGACGCCGGACTGGTATAAGTTACTGGATGTTAATATCTGGCTTGCAGCATTTTCACAAATAATCTTTTCTTTAAGTATGGGGCAGGCGATTGCAACTACTTATGCAAGTTATCTGCCTGAAAATTCTCGATTAACCGATAATGTGCTGATTGTTGTTGTATCAAATTCTTTATTTGAAATATGCACAGCATTTGGGGTATTTTCAATTTTGGGATTCATGTCTCTAAACAGTGGACTGCCGATAGCTCAGCTGGTATCTGAAGGAACAGGGTTAATATTTATGGTGCTTCCAATGATTTTCAATAAGATGGGTCTAATAGGCCATATTTTCGCACCATTATTATTCTTGGCTATTTTATTTGCAGGAATAACATCTGCTTTAGGATTTTTAGAGCCAATGCTCAGTTCATTTGCAAATAAATTTAACATTACTCGTAGGGAAGCAACTACTAACCTGGTGGTCATTGGATGTATTTTTTCTTTAATGTTGACAACTGGAATTAGCAGCTATCTTGTTAGCATAATTGATGCCTTTGTAAATGAATTTGGAATATTAATATTAATTGCTGTTCAATGTGTAATATTTGCATGGATTTACGGTTTAGATCATTTTATTCCAGTATTAAATGAAAATGGTATTTTTAAAGTTGGAAAATTGTGGAAAACAATTATTAAATATATATTGCCTATATTTTTAGTTGTAATTTGGGTTATGGGTATTATTAAGCTATTCTCAAGTACAAATTCTTTTGAATTAATTATTGATATTATTATAATTGCTGCTGTACTATTACTTAGTTATGTAATGACTAGAACTAAGACAAGGAGCTAATTTTTTTAATATTTTTTCTACACTTGAATTTGAATTGAAATAAGTTCAATCTTGATTCTTAATTTCATTTATTTTGTTTTCTGATAAACCGGTAATGTGGGAAATGGTTTTTAAATCACAATTTAATAATGATAATTGGGTGACAACATCGTTAATAGAAAATTTACCGCTATTAAATAAATCAATTACCATTTCTATTTTTCCTTCTTTTATTCCTTCAAGTTTTCCTTCTTTTATTCCTTCAAGTTTTCCTTCTTTTATTCCTTCAAGTTTTCCAGCATCTAATCCCGCATCATAACTTTCTTTAATAGCTTCATTGACACAATCTACTTTCATCATATAATCACCTTGTATTTCTTTTCTCATGGGATCATCCTTTGCAAAATACATATTTGATAACATTATGGCAATACCATATGTAGAATTTCTGATTTGCTTATTATTATAATTTATTTGATTCATTAACTCTACATTTTGCTTAAATTGGTTAATAATGTTTTCTCGACTTCGATGCATTATTGGTGTTAATGAAAATTCTATTAATTCTTTTTCATCAAAGCTTTCTTGATTATTAATTTTTTCTTTAATATTACTTATAATTTCTCCAACATTTTTGTTATATAAAGATATTATGGGGAATGTGAATAAATCCCAGTTGTTGATTTTGTATTTGGTAAATTTTGAATATTCTGCTGTTGATATGACAGCGAATATTATTTTCCTATTTTCTTTATTGTTTTTTAAATCAAAGTTTGCAATATAACTTTTAAATCTTTTTTTGTCTGTTATTCCAACAAAAGTACTTTGAAATTCCAACATTAGAATAATGTTTCCTATTCTTGCGATGAAATCTGGTCGATACAATGATGGTTCGATTACAATTTGTTCTTCTGTTAATATTTCAAATTCAGTATTTTCATCAATTTTAAAGTCAATGCCTGTTGGAAGCATATTAATGAATTCTTTTAAATATTCATTTGAAATAAATTTCAATGTTTGGTCTTGGCCTTGACTCATAATATAACACCTATACTATGTTTATGGACATTAAACTATTTAAATCAGTTAGTTTAAAGTTATAACAGTTTTTATCATTTAAAATAATAAATATGGCATAAATAAATTGTTATTGGTTAAAATAATATTTATGAGTCATGATAATTTTTATGGTTTGTGTCAATTATTCATTTTTGTGGCAATAATTAAAAAGTTTGTATATGTAACAATTTAAATTAATTATTTTTCAAGTATCAATTAAGTATCATAATTTTTTGGTTAATTATTAGCATAGTTTTAATAATAATTATTCGTTATATTATTCAAATATTTCATTAAATGTATGGATAATCAGTTCTAATATATTGAATATTTTAAAAATAATAATGTAATCAATAGTTGGATGATTTTCTCTTTGATGTTAACTATTGGGATTGGCAGTTATCCGATTCAAATAATTGATATATTTGTTAATGATAGTTAATTCAAATCGTGATGTTGTGGTTAAAAAATAGAATTGATTATTAGTATTAAACTAATAATCTTCATAATCTGATTTTCGTCTATAACCAAAAATTAATAGTCCTAGGATAAGCAATCCTAAAGCAATTGGAATTAACATATTTGTTGCTTGAGGATGATCCGTAATACTTTTAGTTACTTCATATGCGTTTGATGGACTTACAGCCCCTGCTGCAGATGGACTACTTGATTCGGAATTTGATGATTCACTGGTTTTGTCTTTACTTTTTGCTGATTCTCCAGTGGCACTTGGTGTAGTGCTGTTAGTTTCAATAACTTCTCCGTTATTTGAATCAGTAATTACTTGTCCTCCTTGTGTGTTGGAGGTCATATTACTTGGAACTTTTGAATCAGGTAAGCTAATTCCGTTATCCTGTGGTTTATCACTATTGTCTACAAAGGTACCGTCGGTACGTTGGTTTTGGGAATTTGCTTGCTTTTCAGTATAGTCTTCCCAATCACCTTCACTGTTTGTGTCATGATTGGTGTAGTCTTCCCAGTTATCTTTAACTTCTTTGTCAGTTAAATCAACATCTTCAGATTTTGTACTGGCATTTGTATAATCATCTTTTGATTTGTTTTTTTCTGGGTTAGTATAATCATCTAATTCTTTTTTTGAAGAGGAATTTGTATAATCATCAACGCCACTTTTTGTTGTAGAGTTGGTAAAATCATTCATTCCATCTCCGGTCCCATCTCCACTTCCATGATCTGAAGGATTATCTTCCGGATTATCATAAGTAGGTTTCACCGGTTTTGTTCCATTTCCAGGTTTCATTGGATTTGTGTTATAATTAGGACTTCCATCATTGTTCGGGTCAACAAATTTTCCATCAACAGTATTATCACGATTATTTACGTTTTCTGGAGGAATATATGTTGTATTTTCTCCGCCATCGATCGTATTTAATATTTTTGACCAATATGTATATTCATTTACAACAGTATTGTTGTAAAATGTGTTTCCAATATGTTCTTTTGGTCCTTCTTTATAACCCTCGAGGGTTTTATCAGGAGCATCTTCCCGTGATGTAACAAGCATATTATTTTTAATGGTGGAATCGACTGCAGACAGTAAATATACCGCATAATATCCTTCACTAAAAACTAAATTGTTTTCAATGTTAAATGTATGATCTCCATCAGTATTTTGCCTGTAACTTATTCCATAAAGGTTATCTTCTTCATCAACTGCACCAACACTATGTACTTCAATTCTATTGTTTTTAATATTGTCATTTGAATCTTGAACTTCAATACCTGCAACTAATGCCCATTCATGTTTTCCAGCAAGACCTGTGATATTAAGTGTATTATTTGAAATATCGAGTGCTGTATCACCAAAATAATTTTGGGAATATATTCCTAAATTAGGACCGTTTGAAATTGAATAAATATCATTATTTGTAATTCTTATTTCAGCAAGAGGGCCGGTTAATTGGATTCCATAAGCTGTACCTGCAGCCAGTATTCCTCCCTGGGTCCTAATAGATATATTGTTGGAGTCAACAGTTAAGTTTCGTAAAGTATGAACATCAAAACCATAAAGGTAATTGGGTGATCCGATACTGGTTACAAAATCTTCCATAGACAAATTGTTTCCTTTGACAGTACCATTATTCGAACTAACTATTCTAACACCAACTAATGTTGGATAAGCACTTAATGGTCGTTTATTAACATCAACAGTAAGGTTATTGTGTGTTAATTGGAAATTATCACAATATTCCATACAAATTCCCGCAACATGGTTTACACCACCAGTTTCGAAATTTATTGATCTTAATGGAAATGATGACGTGAGAGTGTTATTGTCAATTATTGGATTATTACATCGTTCTAATTTAATTGCATAATCACTTCCATCATTGTTATTATGGGCTTCGAAGTAAATAGTATTATTAATTAATTTAACATTCTTTCTGTACTCGGCACATATTCCACAGGCTGACATATCACGTGGAACGACATAGTACATATTAATATTAGTAATGCTTACATCATCAGCAAAGATATATATTGCACTGTAATCATTTTCTTCAAAGGCATATGATAAATTCATAGTTATATTAGTTAGTGTTACATAATCTTTATTAATTGAAAAAACGGTATTTGTTATGATTGTTTTTTCAGTCCCTGTAATTGTTACATTTTTTGCATCAATGTTAACTACTCCTAAATCATCAAATTCTCCTTCTAAAACAATAGTTTTATTTTCAAATGATGAATTTAGGCTATTTTTTTCATCAAAATACTCTTGAAAATTACTTTCAGTTATAATAACTGGTTCGGTAGTATTTTTTGTAGTTTGATTTTGCAAAACATCTTCTGCATTGATGGGACTACAAATTAATAAGATTATTGCAATAAGTACACCTAACACAATAACTTCTTTTCTGATTAGTTTCACCTCCGCAATTGGTAATCTTCAAAAGATAAATTTCAAAGACATCTTTAATATATGTAAAATATACTTTATATAGTTAAGTGTTTTTGAAAAAAAAATAAATTTAGGTAATGGTTGGAGGTGTTTTTAAGGTTCTATTTTTACTTTGTTTGCTATATCTGCTCCGTTGTATGAAGAGGTTATTATGTACTCTCCAGGCATTAGATTTATGTTTAGTTTAGCTATTCCGTTTTCATCGGTTGTTCTTGTGTAGAATACTCCGTTGATGTTGAATATCATGTTTGTGTTTTTCAGAGGTTTACCTTCTCCATCAAGTAGTGTTGCTTCGAATGGTGTTTTTGTTCCGTATTTTTTGGTTAAATCAGATGCTTTTAGTATTGGGAGTACTTTTATTTTGTTTGATGCTGCACATCCTTCATATTCTACGGTTATGATGTAATCTCCAGGTAGAAGATTTATGTTTATTTTCACATATCCCGTTTCGTTGGTGTATCTTTCATAGAATACTCCGTTGATGTTGAATGTTACTTTTTGTCCTGCTTTTGCCGGATTTCCTTTTGAGTCAATGACTTTTACTATGTATTGTGATGCGTTTTTATAGTATTTTGTCAGGTCTTTGTTTTCCTGTATTTTTGAGATTACTGTTATTATGTTTGAGTGTTGTTCTCCGTTTTCCGGATTTGTTGCGGTTATTATGTATGTTCCTGCTATCAGGTTGATATTCATTTTTGCTTTTCCGTTTTCATCGGTGTTTCTTTCATACATTACTCCGTTGATGTTGAATATGGTTTTTGCGTTTTTGAGTGGTTCTCCTTTGCTGTTGTAGAATGTTGCATAATATTGTGTGTCGTTTCTATATATTTTTGTTAAATCATTTCCTTCGATGGTTGATTTAATTGTTATTGTGTTTGTCGTGCTTATGTTGTTGTATCTGGTAGTAATA
>ONIK01000133.1 GCA_900317865.1 uncultured Methanobrevibacter sp.
GACACAACAGGAAAAACAGCAGGTAATGCAAACTATTAAAAGTGTTTCAGAGGTTAATCAGGGTCATGAATTAAATGATACGCCTGATACTTCTAACAGTTCAGGTCAGGGTTATACTGAAATGGGTAAAGTGTATAAAGATCCTAAGACAGGTAAGCTGATTATGGTGGAGGGTTGAGCCTCTACTTTAAACTTTTTTTTATTTTTTTTATATTGAATTGTTTTTTTCTAATTTTAAATAGAAACTCTTTTATAAATTGTTTAACATAAAATTATATAATGGAAATTTTATCTTTTAACAGATATGTCCTTTTATCGATGATGTAGCAATTTTATAGTTACTGTGTAGATATTATTTAACAGAATAGCTATTAACAGTGTTTATAGCATTGAAATGCTCTCTAATGTAACTATTATTTTACATTGACTCTATTAGGGCATTTGCTTTATAATTTTCATTTTTTTTAAGTCTTAGGGGGATATGATGAAAAAAGAGGATATTTTAAAATTTCGTCAAAGTACAAGAAATAATATTTTTGACATTATAAAAACAGATGCTAATCCTATTGTTGTTATAGTTTTAATAGCAATTATAATATTACCTTCTTTGTACGGCTTAATAAATATTTATGCATGCTGGGATCCCTATGAAAATACTGGTCACGTTCAGTTTGCTATTGCTAATGATGATATGGGTGCCCAATATAATAATGTATCGGTTCATGCAGGAAATGATTTAGTCAAAATGCTTAAGAATAATACAGATTTTGATTGGGTATTTGTCACTTCCGATGAGCTGAGGGAGGGCGTATATAATGGAACGTATTATGCAGGTATTGTTGTTCCCGCTAACTTTAGTGAATGTATTGTGTCGATTACAACCAAAGATCCTCATTCCGCGACATTGGAATATAGGGTTAATGAAAAGTCAAATCCAGTTGCAGCTAAATTAACTGATGCTGCTGCAAAACAAGTATATAATAATATTAATGCAGAAATCGTTACTTTCATTAATTTGGCAGCTTACAATAAACTTGGTGAATTACAGGATGGATTGGCTTCCGGTGCAAGTCAATTGGCTGCTGGAGGAGGTTTATTATCTGCAGGTGCTGGTCAAGTTGGTGCCGGTGCAGGTCAGCTTGCTAGTGGTGCTAATCAGCTTTCAGATGGTGCTAATCAGCTTTCTGATGGTGCTAATCAGTTGGCTGATGGTGCTGGTCAGGTTGCTGACGGAACTCATCAGGCATCCACTACAGTTAATCAGGTTACTGGCGATATTTCACAAGTTACATCTTATGTTAAAAATCACACTTCCTCCCAATTTATACATGAGGGAATGGATTATATTGATGAACAGACTTCAAACGTTTCCGGAAAAGTAAATCAATTAGATGATGGTGCTCATCAGGTTGCTGATGGTGCAGTATCTTTATCTGATGGAGCAAATCAACTTGGTGATGGTGTAAATCAATTGAGTCAGGGTTCATTAAGTTTAGCTGCCGGTGCTCAATTACTTGCAAATTCTGCTGCTTCTGCTTTATTTGCTGCATCAAGTTCATTGTCTGGTGCTGCCGGTGGATTAGGTGATGTTACAGGTTTAAATGAGAGTCAAATTGGTGACTATTTCTTTGCTCCAGTTAAATTAGATAGGCATGAAGAATTCCCATCAAGTAATTATGGTTCCCAGGTCGCTCCATTTTATTTGGTTTTATGTATGTGGGTTGGTGCATTGATTACTTGTGTAATGTTAAAAACAGGAACAAGTGTAAATACTAGATTCAGACCTCATGAAATGTATCTGGGTAAATTGGCATTATTCTTGGGTTTAGCTGTATTGCAGACAACCGTTACACTAATTGGTTGTTTCATTTTAGGAATTGATATTGATAATCCATTACTTTTCATATTCTCGTGTTATGTTGTGGCGGCAGTATTTATGACGCTAATGTATTCGCTAATATCTCTTTTCGGAGATGTTGGAAAAGGTATAGCTATTGTTTTATTAGTGTTCCAGATATCTGGTACGGGCGGTATTTATCCGGTTGAGATTATGAATGAAATTTTCGGAGTTTTATATCCTTACCTGCCAATGACGTATGGAATCAATATGGTTCGTGAAGCGCAGCTTGGTTTAATATGGGCTAATTATATTCCGGCATTTTTAGTCTTATTAGGATTGGGTATAGCTGTTTTTGTTATATCATTTATCTTAAAACGCAGCTTTGACAAACGTACAAAATATTTCGAAGAAAAATTAGATGAATCTAATCTTTTTAAATAAGATTATATTTATCTATTTTGACTATTTTTTTTAAAACCGATTATTTTATAAATAGCATTAACTAAATTAATACTTACGAATTTTTAATGGTGTTAAATAATATGGAATTCTGTCCTAAATGTGGTTCGATGTTAATGCCTAAGGAGGGCATAATTAAATGTGCATGCGGTTATGAAAAATCATTGACAAAAAATGATTTGGATGAGCAGTACAGGTTTGAAGGCGAGAAAAATAAAGATTTGGAAGTCATTGTCACTGACAATAATAATGTGGCATTGCCGACAACAAGAATTACCTGCTATAAGTGTGGTGGAACAAAGGGTTATTGGTGGACAGTACAAACACGATCTGCTGACGAAGCACCAACTAATTTTATACGCTGTGCAAAATGCGGGAACACCTGGCGAAGTTCAAATTAAATAATGTTTTTTTGAATATATTTTAAATATTAGAAAAAAAATAGATTTAAATTATATAAATATATCAACTTAATTTTTAATGGAGGTAAATAATGGAAAAATATATTGCTATATTTGTAGGTATGATAGTAATGTTTGCTGTAACTTCATTGCTTGGTGAAGGCAAATCAAAAATTCTCGTAGGTATAGTGGCTGGAACACTAGTAGCATTCGCTCTTTATTTTTATCTATAAAAAGAAAAAAAGTAGATAATGAAATTAATTCATTTATCTGGAGTATAAATAGTTTATTATTCCAATTAAACCTAAAATAAATGTCACTAAATAACCGAGTACAGCAATCAATGGCATGTCCCATAACATTGGGCCTCTTGTTATTGTCATAACCAATGATGAACTGATTAAGAGAGCAGCTATTATCACAACAAGTGAAAATTTACT
>ONIK01000048.1 GCA_900317865.1 uncultured Methanobrevibacter sp.
ATTATTGTATGTTATGTGTGGGGTTATAGTGTAACCAGGCATCATCTGGGACTCCAGTTGTCTTTGAAGAAATATACGCGTAACTGAACAGTACTTGTTGTGATGATCAATTGGAGTACTGAGGCAAGAGATATCCCAGGATCGGGGTTCAAATCCCTGTGACCCCATTTTTATACAAACTTTTTTTTACTACTTTTTATAATAGTTATTTTCATGAGTTCTAATAATATTTTATTTATTCCGGGTTACAGTATGGATTGTAATTGTTATTTAATAGATGATATGCTGGTCGATACTGGAACAGGATTTAATGGAGAATATTTAATATCCCAAATTGAAAAATATGGTGTTAAAAAAGAAGATATTTCTTTAATAGTCAATACTCATTGTCATTTTGATCACATTGGAGGCAATTATCTTTTTGAAGATGCTGAAATTGCAGTTCATGAATTGGATGCAATTTCAATGAAAAATAAGGATGATTTGGGAACTTCAATGAATGCTTTTGAAAACCAGAATAACTCTAGAGTTGACATTGAATTAAAAGACGGTGATGAAGTTGGAGGCTTTAAAGTCATTCACACTCCAGGACATACTCGTGGTGGAATATGTCTGTGGGATGGTGTTAATTTAATCTCTGGAGATACTGTTTTTTCCAATGGTGGTGTTGGAAGATTTGACATTGGTGGAGATTTAAATGATTTAAGGGAATCCGTTTTTAAATTGACTAAATTGGACGTAGTTAACCTGCTTCCAGGTCACGGCCCAATTGTTGAAGGAAATGGAAAAGACCATATTAAATTGTCTTATCGCCAATTTTAAATTATTTTTCAAATTTTTTGGATACTTTGGAAAATGATCCTCTTTTAACTAATATGGATACTTTTTCTCCACGGGCGATGGTAGTATCTGCTTGCGGTATCTCTAATTTTCCATTCTTATACATTGCAATTATAATATAATCTTTAGTTGGAGATACGTCTTTAACACGTTTTCCCACCACTTTATCATTGGTTATGGTCATATCAAGGATTTCAGCATCACCTTCACCTATCTGAATTAAATCTGCAACGTTTGGCTTGGTTACTAATCTTTGTAAAGATTCTGATGCTGTAATTTCCGGACTGATTACATTGTCTATTCCAACAGCCTTGAATGCTTCTTCATGGTCTGGATTACTTACACGGGCAATGACATTTGGAACATTATATTTTTTATTAACTAATATACATGACAATAAATTTGCTTCGTCATTACCTGTTGTAGCGATAAAGAAGTTAGCATCCTCAATATTTGTTTCTTCAAGTATTTTGGAATTAGTTCCGTTTCCACAAATAACCAACGCATCAAGTTCAGCTGCCGCTTCGTTACATAATGCTTCATCATCATCAATTAATGTTAAATCGTAACCTTCATCGATTAATAGATTTGCCAGTGATAGTCCTACACGACCAATCCCCATAATAATTACATACATACAATCACCCATTTTTTATTAAATAATCAATATTTGTATTTTTAAAACTTATATAGTTATCTTTTAAATATTTCAAAAAATGCTCTTATGGTAATCAGTACAGGATAGATTTCCAGTCTTCCAGTCCACATATTGAACATACTTATTATTTTTAACTGGGGTTGAAGTGCTTGACTAATATTTCCTATTTCCAATCCTACATTACCTTGAATGGATATTGTGTAAAATAAGCTATCTATAACGTCATGACCACATAAACATATTAATGACCATGTAATGAGAATACAAATAAAATATAGTGTTATATAATTTCCACTTTGTAAAATTGCTTTTTCAGTCAGTTTATGTCCTGAAATTTGAATTGGAATCACTCTGCCTTCTGGAGATAATATTTCACGTAAATGTTTATATATTCCTTTAAAAAAGGTAATTATACGTATCAACTTTATTGCTCCTACTGTAGACCCGCTTGATCCCCCAATAATCATTAATGTCATTATTATGATAAGTACAAATGGCGGCCAGCTCCCCATTACTGTTGAACTTTGCACACTTGCTCCTGTTGTTGTTATTGCAGACACGACAGTAAATAATATTTCAATCGGAACAATATTCGATGCCAGATATATAATAATTGTTGCTGCCGCGATTAGTGTAATCATAACTTTAAATTGTAAATCATGTATTAATGATTTTCCACGGGTTTTAATAACTTTATAGTGAACCAAAAAGCTTGTTGCTCCTAAAATCATCAACACAATAGTAATGAAGTAAATAATATCGCTCTGATAAAAACCTATGTTTGCATTTTTGATACTCATACCTCCGGTTGAGATGATGGTGAATGTATTGCAGACAGAATCAAAAAGGGGCATTCCGGCAAGCAAATAAAGAATTATTCCCGCAACAGTATAAATTAGATAAATTTTAATGGTTTGTATGAGTGTGGCTCTGGTTGATGGTTTAAGACGTTCTTCACGGGCTTCGGATTCGTATAATTTTGCAGATGTTGTTCCAGGCTTTAATAGTATAGCTATAATCATAACAACAACTCCAAGTCCACCAACCCACTGTTGGAGAGCTCTGAAAAATAGAATACTTTGAGGTAGGCTCTCTACATCTGCAAATATTGTTATTCCACTGCCCGTTAGTGCGGACATACATTCAAACAGACAATTTACAATGTTTGCATCAGTGATTAAATGCATTGAAAGTCCGCAGATAAGGCATGCCCATAACCATGATAGTGATGATATAATCATACCATGTTTCATACGCATTTTACGCTTGGAATGTTTATCAAAAGCCTTGGTAAAAATAAAACCCAATGAAATTGATATTAATGCAGGTATCACATATCCGACTATATTAAATTCGAAATATAGTAAATCAATGATAATTGGGATTAAGCATAATATTCCAACCCCTATCATTAGTTTACCGGAATTTCCGGCTATAACAAAAAGATCATTTTTATTTATATATCTCATAATATACCTTCTTCGAGTAATACCTAAATAAAATATGAATAAATAAATATATAAATTTTTAAGTAAAAAGATAATTTATATTAAGTAAGATGTTGGTATTATGGATAAAAAAACTATTATATTTCTTGCAATCAGTATTTTAATATTGGTCGTAATGCTGTACTTTGTAGGTATTGATGATGTTATAAATGCTTTAAAAATTGCAAATTTACCTTTAATTGGGTTAGCTATTGCTACTCAGATTTTTACTTATTTTTTATACACTATACGATGGAAAGTGTTAAATGATATTGCTGATTTAAATGCAGGTATTTTTAAGTTACTTCCGATGGTGCTTGTTGGTCTTGCAGTTAATAACATCACTCCTTCAGGTAGGGGTGGTGGAGAGCCTGTTAGAGCATATCTTTTGGCTCGTGAAGAGGATTATCCTATGGAAGAGACTTTTGCTGCTGTTGTGGCTGATAGGGCTTTGGATACTTTTCCATTTGTATTTTTGGCTATTTTAACTATTATTGGAATGACTTTGTATTTTAATTTTTCACCGGCTTTGCTGCTGCTGATGGTCGTTGCTGTAATAGCAATTGTAATAATTTTAATCTTAGTTATTTACATGTGTATCAATCCTAGTTTTGGTAAAAGGGTTGATGGGTGGATTATTGGTCTTGTTAGAAGATTTTACAAGAAAAATTCTGAAGAATTTGAAGAAAAAATCCATGGTGTAATTAAGGGCTTTCAGGATACAATGAATATGGTAATCCATAATAAGAAGGTATTATATTATGCTCTCCCATTATCCTTTATAATTTGGATATTTGAAATTATAAGGGTATATTTGGTATTTTTAGCATTTGGAGCGAATGTCAATCTTGTTGTCATTGGTGAGGTATTTATTTTGGCTTCTCTTGCAGGTATGATTCCTCTTCTTCCTGGAGGTCTTGGAGCAGTTGACGGCATAATGATTATATTTTATACTGCTGCAGGTATTACTGCATCTATTTCAGCAGGGGCTACGGTTATTGAAAGGTTAATTTCATTTTGGATGGCTACTATTCTTGGATTAGTTATTTTACCTTATTACGGTTCTTCAGTTTTGGATAAAATATCTATCGGTTCGGATACAGAAGAGATATCTGATGAAAGTGAAAATGACTAAATAGAAAACTTTATTTTATTATTCTTTAATATTTTAGTATAGCAAAAAAATTATTTTTTGCACTATATAATTTTGGTGAAATTATGGAAATTAACGGTGTAAATATTAAAGAAACTTATGCAGAAGGTTTCGGAATTAAAGTAACTAGAATTTTAGTTACTGCAGCAACTGAAGAATTAGCAAAAATCGCAGCAACTGAAGCTACTGGTTACGGAACCTCAGTTATCGGATGTCCTGCAGAAGCTGGTATTGATTGTTTTGTACCTGCTGAAAACACTCCTGATGGAAGACCTGGTTATATAATTATGATTTGTCACGCCAGTAAAAAAGCACTTGATAATGAATTAATGGAAAGAATTGGTATGTGTATTTTAACTGCACCAACTGCAGCTGCTTTCAATTGTCTTGAATCAGATGATGTTTTAAAAACAGGTGCTAAATTAAAATTCTTCGGTGACGGATTTGAAAAAGAATTAGAAATCGACGGTAGAAAAGTTCATTCCATCCCTATCATGTCTGGTGATTTCTTAGTTGAATCCACATTCGGATTCAAAGATGGAGTAGCTGGAGGAAACTTCTTTATTTTAGCAAAAGACCAAATGACTGGTGTTAAAGCAGCTCAATTAGCTGTAGCAGCAATTTCAAATGTTGAAGGAGTAATCACTCCATTCCCTGGTGGTATGGTTGCATCTGGTTCTAAAGTAGGATCCAACAAATATGCATTCTTACCTGCATCCACTAATGAAAAAATGTGTGTAACTTTAAAAGGTGAAGTAGATTCCAACATTAGAGATGATGCTGACGGTGTATTTGAAATAGTTATTGATGGTGTAGATGAGGAATCTGTTAAAGCAGCAATGAAAGCTGGTATTCAAGCAGCTTGTGCTGTTGATGGCGTAATTGAAATTGACGCAGGTAACTTTGAAGGTAAATTAGGTTCTTATATCCTCAATTTACATGATTTATTCTAGGGAGATTAACTCTCTACCCTTTTCTTTTTTTAGTTATTTCCATTATCTCTTTATTGGTTAAATTTTTACCTAATATTGTTTCGTATTTTTCTAATTCTTCAATTAATTTATTTAAAGTATCTTTATTTGGCCCTGAAATCAAATGGGAATGAATATTGTTAACTGCATTGTATAAATTGTCTAAAGCATCTTTGGCTTCTTTATTATTTTCCAAATAATTTGTATATCTTTTTCCGTCTTCAATATTCATTGTTTTAATTTGGCGACTTAACGGCGTTTCAATTCCTGGGATATGGTAATCTATATTTTCTAGAGTACAGTCGTACTTTGCAATGGTTTTAAATTCATCAAAAATCTCATCTGAAGAATGTTGTACCGTTAATCTTAAAAGATGTGGCTTTGCTGATTCAAGATACAGGTCTTTTCCCCCTATTATTTCGGGAGATACAACTTTGTCCGCACCTGCCTTTTTAAGACGGGATATGTTTTCTAGTTTACTTGCTCTTGATACAATCCATGCATTGGGATTTGTTTCCCTTATTGTTAATACAATAAATAGGTTTGTAACATCATCACCAGTACTTATAATAACGCTTCTGCATTTGTTTCCGGATAATTTTTGTATTAAATCATCTTCTGTTGCATCTTTATTAATCACAACAAGATTTTCATTTTCAACTAGATCCTGTGTTGCTTCAGGATTCTTTTCAAAAACAATTACATTTTGTTTTCTTTCACTTAGTTCCTGAAGAACAATTTTTCCTACTCTTCCATATCCGCAAAGGACATAATAGGTCTCCATATTTTCAATAGCTTTCATTTTTCTAACTCCTTTTGAATATTTGCTCATACGCTCTTGAAAATTAGTTAACATAATATTAAACACGTAAGCAAGTAAAACAACTCCTCCCAATGCAAGTGTTGTTGCAAAAATCTTTTGAATTCCTGTTGAAGGGATATAATCTCCATAACCTACTGTTGCCATGGTAATAACGGAATAGTAAATTGAATCAATTAAATTCAATCCCATAATAAAATAGGATCCTATAATTCCATAGGCAAACAGTAATAAAATTAGAATTATTCCTTTGGTAAGGTATTTTGTAGACAGTTTTGTCCAGATTCTTAATGTAATTTTTCTCATAAATTTTCCCTTTAATTAGATATGTATATTTATTAGGATATTATTAAATTAAGTTAATGGTGATTTAATGGACCCTATAGATATGATGGTAACTGATGCAAATTGTGAATACTTAGGTTTATCAAGGTTATGTTTGATGGAAGCTGCTGGAAAATCATTGGGTGAAGAAGTGGCTAAAATAGCTGTTTTTTCATTTGCAAAACCTGTAAATGTTGTGATGTTTACAGGTTCCGGTGGAAATGGGGGAGATGCATTTGTGGCTGCCCGTTACCTGCTTAACAGGGGGTATGATGTTGAAATTTACATGCTGAAAAACAACATTCATTCTGCTGAGGCGAAAACCAATCTTGATGTTTTGTTAAATATGAAACCAAGATTGTCCAGATTAACCATTCATGATTTAACGAATGTCGGTAATTTTCAACTGGATGAAGATGAAGATTTCATCATCGTTGATGGTATACTTGGAACGGGAATTAAAGGAAATCTTCAGGAAAACATTAAAAAAGCTATTGAAGTTATAAATTCATCAAATGGCCTTAAAATAAGTATAGATGTACCATCAGGGATGGACCCATTAACTGGAAGCATTGATGATATTGCAGTAGTGCCTGATTATACGATTAGTTTCCATAAAATCAAGACTGGCGTAAGGAATGCTGAAGAAGAGCTTGTTGGTGGTCTTGTAACTGCAGATATTGGAATACCTTTGGAAGCAGAATATTTTGTTAATTATGGGGATTTTTTAAGACTTAAAAACAGGTCAGCATCATCACATAAAGGAAATAATGGATCTGTATTAATTATTGGTGGAAGCAAAGATTATCATGGAGCACCGGCCATTTCGGGCATGGCGGCTTTTGGTGTCGGTGTTGATTTGGTTTATGTTGCCACTCCTGAAAGTGCATCAGTTCCTGTAAAATCTGCATCTGCTGATTTGATAGTAAAATCACTTGAAGGGGATTATTTGAATTTAAATCATTTGGGTGAAATACTTGAACTGGTGAAAAAAGTTGATGCCGTGTTGATAGGTCCCGGCTCAAGCATTAATGATGAAACATCTAAATTATTCAATGTGCTTGTTACAAAGATTAAAAAACCAATAGTTTTGGATGCCGATGCCTTGAAACAGGTTGATATTTCACTAATTAAAAATAAGGATAATATTGTATTAACGCCCCATTTGGCAGAATTTAATAAGTTTTTCAATACAAATCTAAAACTTGATTTGGATAGTTATGATTTTAATAAAGTCGATGAAAACATCACTCAATTTCAACAGGTTATAAAATCAATCAACGGCACTGTAGTTGTTAAGGGTAAAAATGATTTGGTTTTATCTGGCTCTAAATTCAGAATCAATCGTACCGGCAATGCTGGAATGACTGTTGGGGGAACTGGTGATGCTCTTGCAGGTATTATAACTGCTTTATTGTCACAGGGATTAAATCCATTTGACAGTGCATGTTTGGGTGTATTTATTAATGGTTTGGCTGGAGATAAGGCATGTGAAATATATGGCAATGGATTTTCAGCTACGAATTTAGTTTCATTTATTGGTAATGTGATTAAAGATGGATTATGTTAAAGGAATTTTTAAAAAAAGACCTAATCGTTTTATAGCCGAAGTGGAGGTTGATGGAAATATTGAAATCGCCCATGTACCTAATACTGGTCGTTGTAAGGAATTACTGGTTGAAGATACTACAGTTTGGCTTAAACCGTCAGATAATCCAAATAGAAAAACCAAATTCAGCCTGCACTTTGTTGAGAATCGTGGACATTTAGTATCAATATACTCTCAGGAAGCCAATAGCATTGTCTATGATGCAATAGTTAATGACCAAATAAAAGAACTTTCTGGTTATGATTATCATCAAAGAGAAAAAACAATTGATAATTCAAGAATAGATATATACTTGGCTAATGAAGTTGACGATTGTTGTGGAGAGACCTTTCTGGAAGACCCCTGTTTTGTTGAAGTTAAAGGTGTTACATTGGTTGTTGGTAAGGAAGCAAGATTTCCTGATGCTCCGACAGAAAGAGGAACAAAACATTTGAAAGAATTGATTAAATTAAAAAAGGAAGGTTTTAGGGCTGCTGTATTCTTTTTAGTTCAACATCCGTTAGGTGAATCTTTCAGGCCTAATTGGGAAAATGACCCGTTATTTTCTCAAACGCTTAATGAAGCTCATGAAAGTGGTGTTGAAATATTGGTTTATAAATGCGATAATTCGTTGGAAGGAATCAGATTAATTCCGCAACCCATGGATTTTGATTTGTCACAGCTATAATCTTAATCTTAAAATTTCTTTCAGTTCTTCATTTGTCATTTCGGTAATGAAAGTTTCATCAGTACTGATGGCTTTACTTGCCAGATCTGTTTTATTTTTAATTATCTGGTCTATATTTTCTTCTAGAGTACCTTTAGTAATAAATCTGTATACCATAACATCATTTTCTTGACCTATACGGTGAACCCTGTCTGTTGCTTGGTTTTCAATAGCTGGATTCCACCATAAATCGTAATGAATAACATTTTGGGCAGCTGTCAAATTCAAACCCGTACCTCCGGTTTTCAATGTGGCCACTAATATTTTGTAATCTGGATTTTCCTGAAATGTATCGATGACATCGCTTTTTTCTCCTCGTGATTGGGATCCGTGCAGGAATAATACATCAGTTTTTAGTTTCTTCGGAACTAGTTTTTGAATTATTTTTCCCATTTCAACATATTGGGTGAATATGAGCACTTTTTCATCAGCACTTAATATATTTTCTAAAATATCTATTAGGAGTTCCATTTTTCCTGATTCTTTAATTTTGGGATTATCACTTTTTAAAAATTGTGCTGGATGATTGCAGGTTTGTTTTAGTGATGTTAATATTTTTAAAATTGTTGCTCTTCTTTCAATACCCTCTTTGTAGGACAGGTCTTCAAATATTCCATCCACTATGGCGTTATATAGTTTTATTTGCTTTTTGCTGAGACCACAATATATGTCATTAACGACTTTTTCTGGAAGTTCCTTTTTAATATCTTCGTCTGTTTTCAGTCTTCTCAATACAAAAGGCTTGGCCATTGTTTTAAGCTTTTCCAAAACACTTTCGTCCCCTAATCTTTCAATTGGAGTAATAAAATTCGTTTTAAATTCACTGAGTGTGGATAAATAACCTTTATTTACAAAATCAAAAATTGACCAGTAATCTGTTAGCTTATTCTCGATAGGCGTACCTGTTAATGCAATTTTATTAAATGCATCAACGCTTTTGATAGCTTTTGTCTGTTGTGTGGAGGGGTTTTTGATATTTTGAGCTTCATCTATAACACATATGAGCCATTTTCTATCTAAAAACATTTCTAAATCAAGTCTAACTACACTGTATGATGTTAGTATGATATCATAGTCATCTATGGGAAAAATTCTGTTTGAGCCATGATAAATGTAGTATGATAGTTCCGGTGTGAATTTATTGATTTCCTGTTCCCAATTTGAAATTAATGTTGGTGGAACAATTATTAATGTAGGTTCTGTTTCCAGGAGATTTTTTTCTTTAAAATAAAGAATGGTTGTTAGAACCTGAATTGTTTTTCCTAAACCCATATCATCGGCAAGTATGCTTCCAAATCCATTTTTAATGTTTTGGACTAACCAGGAATAACCTATTTTTTGATAAGGTCTTAATTCGCCAGTCAATGATTTGGGAACATCATAAATCTCTGATTTGTTAGCTAAATCTTTTAATTTTTTCTTTTTTTTAGACTTGGAATTCATATGTTCGCCTAGTATTATTTGAGTTTAGATAATGTTTCGCCAATCGCATCATTAATGACTAAACTGGCCATGTTATCGTAAGGAGTTTCACTTTTGTTAATTAAAACTAAATTTTTTCCGTGGAAATAGTTGATTAAACCTGCTGCAGGATACACAACAAGGGATGTTCCTCCAATAATTAATGTTTCTGCATTGGAAATGTAATCAACAGCAAAACTCAATATTGCATTGTTTAATGGTTCTTCATAAAGAACTACATCAGGTTTTATGATTCCGCCACATTCACATCTTGGAATGCCTTGTGAATTTAAAATATAATCCAAATCATAGCTTTTATTGCATATTTGGCAATAATTTCTGTGAACGCTTCCATGCAGCTCCAAAACATTTTTAGAACCTGCACTTTGATGGAGTCCGTCAATATTTTGTGTAATGACAGCTTTTAATTTTCCTTCTTTTTCAAGTTCAGCTAGTTTATAATGTGCAGGATTGGGTTTTGCATCCTTAAAAATGAGATTTTCTTTGTAAAACTCAAAAAACTCTTCAGTATGTTCAAAATAATATGTATGTGATACCAATTCTTCCGGAGTTTTTGAATATATTCCATCAGCACTTCTAAAATCTGGAATGCCACTTTCTGTTGATACACCGGCTCCTCCAAAAAATACAATATTTTCGGATGAATCAATTATTTCCTGTAAATGCTCAATTTTTGTCATATGTTTATATTATTTTTAAATAGTTGATTATAAACTTTTAAATATTTCATGCTACAAATATGTAATTGTGAATATCTTGTGAGTAGGGATTGTATGGAAAGTGAAAACAGTAATTCTAACTTGGACTGGATGATTCACTGGTCATTAGCCGGACACCATCCTAGAAACACCCAAATAAAATTAATCAATAAAATAAATTTTGCAATAGGCGAAGGATATAAAAATATTATTCTGGAAGCGGGAACTGGTATAGGCAAATCAGCTATTGCTACAACTCTTGCCAATATGTATGAGGATTCATATATTTTAACTATGACCAAACAGCTTCAGGAACAATATCTGGATGATTTTGGTGATATGCTGGTTGAAATTAAAGGAAAAGGAAATTATAAATGTAATTATAAAGGAACCTGTGATTTTTGTATAAAATCTGAGTATAATATTGCTAAATGCAGTGACTGTGATTATTTAATTGCTTTTAGAAAGGCTAAAAAATCAAAAAATGTTATTACAAACTATGATTTCATGTATCGGGTGGGTGTAGACAATCAAATGCTTGATCCCCGCCAACTGTTGATTCTGGATGAGGCCCATAATCTTGAACGTAAAATGTTAATGTTATCCTCCCATGAGCTTAATCGAGAGTATATTTCTACAAAATTTGGTATAGATATATTTGAAGAATTAATGAAAGGAGAAAAATCATATTATCATATAAAAAATAATTCTGTGTACTGGATTGAGGTATGTAAAAAATTAATGAAAGCATGCGGTGAAAATATTGAAAAAATAGAGGGCACAGGTAAAGATGTTCAGGTTACTTTGGATGAATTTGAAAGCAACCCTTCTAAATATTCTAATGTTGATTATGTTGAAAAGCAAATTTTGGAAAGTGATTTAAAAGAATTTAATTCTATAAGATTGGGTTTGGAAAGTGGAGATTTGATTATTGATGTGCCCGAATTAAAACTAATTAAAGATAATAAAATGGATATTTTTGCTGAATTTAAACCATATTCCGTTTCAGATGCTACTCAAAATCTATTGAGCTTTGGTGAAACGAGGATATTTTTAACGGGTACTCTGGGGGATATGAAAAAATTCTGTAAATGGAATAACATTAATCCGGATAACACTTATTATATCTATGAAAAAAGTCCATTTGAGGTTTCAAATAGGCCGATTTATATAGATTTTGTTGGAAATATGAGTGGTTCAAGAAGAAATGTTCCTAACTGGAAAAATAAACGTGCTATTTTAAAAATTAAGGAGTTAATTGATAGATATCCTAATCAAAAAGGTGTAATTCATACATCAAGTAATGAACAGGCATTCTGGATTATGGATAATTTAAAGGAATATAAATTATTATTTGTTGGTGGTGAATCTAGAAACGAGGTTTTAAAAGAATTTAATGAGCGTAATGATGGTGTAATTCTCATTGGAGCTTCTATAAAAGATGGTGTTGATTTAAAAGGAGATTTGTGTAGATTCCAGATTATTTTTAAGGTTCCATATCCTCAATTAAATGAACAAGTAAAATTTCGTAAATCATTGGACCCTTCCTGGTATTATTATCAGGCAGTAATGGCGATAATGCAGGCCTATGGTAGGGGTATTAGGGATAAAGAAGATTATTGTGATATGTATATTATAGATTCTAATTTTAAAAGGTTATTTGATTTTAATTATAATTTTTTCAATGAATATTTCATTGAAGCTTTAAAAAAATAAGTATGGATAGCTAAAAAGCTATCTGTTTAATTTTTGGTAGTTTGCAGCTTGCAAACCGTGGTATTTAATCATACCCTCAACTTCTCTTTGGTCAGTTTCTTTATCTTCGAATGTGATTTGTTCGATACTGTGTAAGCTGAATGGTGATTTTCTGATTAACGGTTGAATTGATCCTTTAAAGAGTTTCATTGTAACTTCACCACTAACTCTTTGTTGCATGTTGTCAATAGCTTGGTCCAAGTCTTCTCTTAAAGGTTCCTGCCATAATGCTCTGTATACTAAATCAGCATAAAGTGTAGACATGTATTCTGCAAATCTTAATTCATCAGTAGTTAAAACAAGTTCTTCCAATGCCTGGTGCTTTTAAGACCAATCATTCTGTTTTCGATTGTGTCTACTCTTCCAATACCATTATCTCCAGCAATTTTATTGGCTTTTTCGATTAATTCAATTAATGGCATCATTTCGCCGTCAATAGCTACAGGAATACCTTCTTCAAATTCAATAGTAACTTTTTGAGGTTCATCATTTGCTTCTTCCCATGATTTTGTCCATTCGTAAATGTCTTCAGGAGGTTCGTTTGCAGGGTCTTCCAAGTTTCCTCCTTCGATGGATCTTCCCCAAATGTTTTCATCAATACTGTAAATTTTATCGTAGTTTAATTTAATGCCTTTTTCTTCAGCATATGCTTGTTCTTCAGTTCTTGTTAAATTTAATTCTCTGATTGGAGCAATAACATCCAAATCAGACATTGCAAGAATTACTGCTTCAAATCTGAATTGGTCATTTCCTTTTCCGGTACATCCGTGTGCAATTGCAGTAGCCCCTTCTTTTTCAGCCACTTCAATAATTTTTTGTGCGATTAATGGTCTTGCAAGTGCAGTACTTAATGGATATCCTTCATATTCAGCATTTGCTTTTATTCCTCTTGCAACATATTCGTTTGCAAATTCTTCTTTAGCATCAATTGTGTAGTGTTTTCCGGGACCTATTTTAGCAGCCATATTTTCTGCTTTTTCCATTTCTTCTTCACCTTGACCTACATCTACACATGCAGTAATAACTTCTACATCATATTTTTCTTCTAATAATTTTACACATACAGAGGTATCTAATCCACCACTGAATGCTAAGACTACTTTATCCATCAATAATCACCATAATTAATTTTTATAAAAATGAATATCAATTAATAATTATGTTTTTAATAGTATATAATTATTAATGCGAAATGTATTAAAAATAGTTTTTTTGTAGAAGTGTTCTCTTAATTGGGGCTTATAATTGAGGTTGAAAAGTTATACGGGTTTTAAAAAATAATTTCCCAATTAAGAGAAAGTGTATAGCGAGTTCATCTTACACTTCTATAAATGTATTTTGTTTTTATAATATATAAAGTTTAGGTATTCCTAAATTTTTACTCTTAAATTTTTCTCTTCAACAAAATCTATTAAACGTTCGTAGGTTGAATTTGATTTTAAGGTGTCACTATTTCCTATAATTATTAATTTTCTCTTGGCTCTGGTAATTGCCACATTTAATCTTCTTAAATCTTTTAAAAAACCGATTTGACCATAATCATTGCTTCTGACAGTTGATATAATAATGATTTCTTTTTCACGGCCTTGAAAACCGTCTACAGTTTTTACTTCAATGTCGGTCTTTTCGGATATTAATTTAACTTGGTCTGCATATGGGCTGATTATTCCAATATCCTTTTCATCTACTCCTGCTTTCATATAATCTTCAGCAGCTTTAAGAGCAATTCTTGCTTCTAAATGATTGACAATTGATTTTGAATCTTTAAGATGTTTTTCATGATTTTTTTCCAAATCACAAGTATCTATAAACAGTATTGCATCATCATCTTCAACATCTGAAATGTCTTTTAAGGTAATGTTGTTAACACTTGAATCACTTTTCAGATTATTGTTGTAGAATTCGGAATTTGGAAATTCCATTAAAACTTTATTCATTCTGTATTGAACATTCAATAACTGTGATTTGTGAGGATATTTATCGATTAATGATTCAAATAAGGTGTCCTGCAAATCATATGCTCTATCACTGATTATTGTTGGTGGAAGTTGTTTATGGTCTCCTGCAAGAATAAATCTGCGGGCTTTAGCTATTGGAATCAAAACACTTGGGATTGTTGCCTGTGATGCTTCATCAACTATGACAACATCAAATTTTGTATCAGAAATGCTGTCAAGAGCCGCTGATGAGTTTGTGGATAAAATGACATCGCTCGTTTCAATAATGTCTTTAATCATTTTATTTTCAATTCTTTTTATTTCATCATGCATTTCATCAATTTCCAAATTATAATCAAGCCAGTTTGCCATGGATTTCATTTTATCGGCACTTATTCCACGCCCTCCTTTTCCTTTGGAGGCATTATATAAAATATCGTGGTCTGAAAATCCCCGTCTATATTGGGGTGTCGGTTTTGTAAAACTACTTCTCTTTTCAATCAATTTATCGATTTTTTTATGAATTCTTTTGATTTTATCATTTAAAGAGTGTTTTTCAACTTTATATGCTAAAGTATGTGTAATATTGTCTTTTGATACTCTTTGCGGGTGGCCTAATCTGGTAATTTTTAATTTTTTATTTAAGATCAGTCTATCAACAATATTGTCGACTGCAGCATTACTTTCGGCAGTTGCCAAAACCTTTCTATTCTGTCTGACCTCCTGTGATATTAACTCAACCAGTGTTCTGGTTTTTCCTGTTCCGAAAGGACCATGTATTAAAAAGAAATTCTGTGTTGTCAGGCTATTTTTAACCGCTAATTTTTGAGATTTATTCAATGATTGGTCAATATAATCGATATAAATGTTATCTTTATTTGGCTGGGGGTCTCTTTTATTTAAAGAATATTCTAATGCATTTTTACCTTTAAGACTTAAATGTTTTAAATTATCTTCCATTCTCCTGAAAGTAATGTCATTTGCATATAAATCAAGTCTTACTTTTTTCTTCAGAGCCCATTTTGGAACTCTATTGTCAAAAGCAACTTTAATAAATCTGGCTCCTTTTTCTGTTACTGTTCCGGTCAGATCACTTCTCAATGGATTTCCCGTACTTACTAAAATCATATCTCCGACACTTATTTCAGTATCTATGATTTCTGATCTTCCAAACTGGACAATATTTAATCCCAATTCTTTTCCCAAATATTTTCCTTTAACTTTATTAATGGCTCTTCCCAGTTCTTCCCTTTTTTGTCCGGACATATTTTCTATTTCTGAAACCATTAATTCTATTTCAGCTTCTCGCTCATAATTGATTAATTTTATAAGTTTTTTAATATACTTTTTCAATTTCATCCCCGCAAATAAAAATATTAAATAAGACTTTGATTTAATTAATAAATATGGATTTCGATATGCTGGACGATTTTGAAAATGTGGAAATGAGTTATGTTTCTTTTTTATCCAGAGGATATATTGCTAAGAACAAACATATCTTTGAAAAAATTAAATTAACGTCATTTACTAAATTTGTTTTGGAATCTTGCATTTATGGAACTCCAATTTTTAAAATGGGGAATTCAGGTAATAAATTACTTATTTTATCAGGAATTCATGGAAATGAATTGCCTCCACAGTTAGCTAATTTGGAATTATTGAATGAATTAATGGGTAAAGACTTGAATAATACGATTTATTTCATCCCATTCGCCAGTCCAAAATCAACAATGAACAATGAAAGAACGTTCAATGAAGTCGATTTAAACAGAGCATCCCATATTAACAGTTCTTTAAGCAATATGATTGTTCGGGCAGT
>ONIK01000049.1:0-1340 GCA_900317865.1 uncultured Methanobrevibacter sp.
GGAAGGGTATACTACATTATAATGGGTACCGATTTCTTTTTTATTTTTTTATGCTTGTTTTGAATGTTAAGTGGTATTTTTTTTAAGTTGGTATACTTTTTTTCTCGAATGAATTATTTTTTCTATATATGTTTTTTTTTGGGATATTGGATCATCATTTATGTTTTGTTGTGATTAGTCGTCAAATGCTCTTGGTATTTCTTTATATGTGGTGTATGGTTAATATTTTATTGTAACTCTACTTTGAGTTAAATATAAGATGCTTCAGTTGGTGATTTATTTTATTATGAATGTTGTTAATAAGAATTTAGAAGTTAGGATTTATCCATCTAAAGTGGATAAGAATGATAAAGGTGAAAAAATTGCTAGTTTGGATAGTATTTTGTCTAATGTTGGTATTTCTAGATTTATCTTTAACCAGGAACTGGCTTTTATTAATAATTTCAGACGTTTATTGGTTGAAAATGGCTATGAAGACAAGGTTATTGTTAATAATTCATCTTGTAACTGTATTTTAAAGATGTTAAAAAACGATTATTCTTTTATGGAAAAAGCCGAGTCCAGCAGCCGCCAACAATCACAAAGAGACCTTATTACAGCATTCAAACGATACCATAATCCAAATTTAAAGTCCAATTATCCAAGATTTAAAAAAAAGAAAGACAATAAAGGATCATTTAGAATAATAAATAATAACAATAATATTCGCATTCAAAAGGATAAATATGGATATGATAAAATAAAATTAGCCAAATTAGGATTAGTAAAATTTAAAACCAGCAAAAAATACAAAGAACTACTACATAAAGCAACAGACAAAAATGACCAAACAGCAAAAATCAATCACATAACCATTAAAAAAGAAAACGACAAATATTACGCTGTTTTTAACATAGAATGCATACACACACCACATAAAATAATGGGTCCAAAACAACAAATAGGGATAGATATCGGATGCGGAAAACTAGCTGTTCTTTCCAACAAACAAGAAATACCCAATCTTGATTTAACCAAAGAAACAGAAAAAATCATCCACTATACTAGAAACAGAAAAAATCATCCACTATACTAAAATAATGAGCCACACCAGAAAAAACTCAAACAGATACCAAAAAGCAAAAAAACTCTACCAAAAATGGATGAAAAAACTAGTAAACAAAAGAAACGACTACTATAACAAAATAACAACTTATATTGTTCAAAATTCCTCTTTTATAGCAGTACAAAACGAAAACATCATCGCATGGAAAAAAAATAAACATCTATCACACAACTTACAATTAAACGCCCCACGAACATTCATGGACAAAATAGAATACAAATGCAAATGGAATAAT
>ONIK01000049.1:1373-21295 GCA_900317865.1 uncultured Methanobrevibacter sp.
AATACCATACACGATAGAGACATAAATGCAAGTATTAATATCTTAAATGAAGGATTAAAAATCGCTGGGACAACGATGCAGTAAAAAATTCCAAGAAAACATACTATAATTTTTTTGGTTTGCGAATCCCCGTCGTCTACACGGCGGGGAGGTTCAAATTGAACAATAAATATTCGCAATTAAACCCTAAAATTCCTAAAATTTTCAATTAGATGTTTTACTTCTTTTGCAGTTTTTAAATTATTATCTTGAATTGCTTTGTCTAAAATTAAAAATTGTTCTTCAGTTAATTTTGATTGGCCTTTGGAACCTTGTTTTCTTTTTAATGCATCCATTCCACCATCATTCCATTATTTTATCCATTATGTGCTGTTCCTTGGCTAATTCCATGTTTATTAATGATGTCGTTTATTGGTTCATCATGTAAAACGTCTAAATACATGATTTATTTAAAAGTCGTGTATCATTCTCTAACTTTTTAATTTCCGTTTGATCTTGGGAATAATTCAAGATATTCTTTAATTAATGTTTGATTAGATACGGTATAATATAATCATTAGTATTATTTTCAGTGTCGGTTACTATACAGGACAAAATAGTAATATTTATTATATGTGTGATTTAAAGTTATTAATACCGATTAGGGGTGATTGAAATTAAATTTAATAAGATATTGTTTTTTATTCTTTTTTCCTTGATTTTAATTGTTTTTATTGGCGGCGTCAATGCTGCAAATGTTAATCTGGAAAATAATAATGAAATTTTAAATTTTGATGTAAATGATGAAATTATTTCTGTTGAGGATTCTTCCCCAGTATTAAATGATGATGGAGCTGTTGCGGGAGATTTTCAATCATTAAAAAAATTAATTGATGAAAGCGGTGAAAATAGTGTCATTAATTTAACACAGGATTATACTTTTACATTGGGGGTTGATGATAATATTACACGAGGAATTGTTATTGATAAATCCAATGTAACTATTAACGGTAACGGTTTTACAATTAATGCACTGGAAAAAACGAGAATGTTTCAAATAAACGGAGATAATGTGACATTATCCAATCTTAATTTTATTGGAGGCAGCACACCAAATGACAACAATATAACTGAAGGCGAGACCTTTTGGCATGGTGGTGCAGTAATCTGGCGGGGAGATTATGGATATGTTGATAACTGTGTCTTTGCAGACAATGTTAATAATAATGGTGATGCTGGTGCTCTCTGGGTGATGGGAAATTATCATACCATTGTAAATTCAATTTTCGATAATAATTTAGCATTAAATGAAGGTGGGGGTGTTTACTGTGAAGGTAAATATGCAACTGTTTTAAACAGTACTTTCAGTTTTAATACTGTAACTTATCATAACGGTGCAGGTATGTTTATAGAAAGTGACAATGCCACTATAGGTAACTGTATTTTTGAATATAATTGGGCCGGAAATCATGGAGCCCTTTATGATTATGCTGTTAATACACGAATATATAACTGTACATTCAGTAATAATTTTGCAAAATTCAGTGGTGCTGCACTCTTATCTTATGGTGTAAATTCCACTTTAGATGGATGTACATTTATTGAAAACATTGAATCTGAAATGGACGGTGCTGCTATAGACTGGAGTAGTCGTGATGGAAGAATTATTAATTCTGTTTTCATTGGCAATGAGGGATATAAAAATTGTGGTGCAATTTTCATAGGCCATAATAATAATTTAATTGAAAACTGTACTTTCATTGCTAATACTGCAAGATTAAGTGGTGGCGCAATTTATAACTGGGATGGTGATTATTGTACTGTAAATAACTGTACTTTCATAAATAATACTGCAGGCCTTGATGGAGGAGCATTCTGCTGCTGGGGATTAAACGGTACTTTTTCCAATAATATTATTATAAACAGTACTGCTCAAAATGATGCGGGTGCAATTCAGTGGATTGGAAACAATGGAACTGTTATTAATTCCACAATTACATGTTCTTCTGCTAAGAGGAATGGTGGTGCAATTCAGTGGATTGGAAACAATGGAACTGTTATCAATTCCAAAATCACAGATTCTATTACCAGTCATAATGGTGGTGGAATCTATTGGGCAGGAAATAACGAATCTGTTAGTGATATTAACATTTTTTATAGGCTTATGGAATATGGAATGGGTAATAATGGTTCAGTTATAAGTACAATCATTACAGATAACAAAGCATACAATAACGGAGGAGCAGTTTATTGGAACGGCACCAACGGTAAAATTTCAAAGTCTGTAATTGGAAATAACATTGCAGATTATTATGGTGGTGCAATATTTTTAAATAATAATATTACTTTAGAAGATTCTTATATTCTGGATAATAAAGCCAGAGCTGTAATAGTCAATGCAGATAATAATTTTGTTTTAGTCGGCTCTAACAATTACATTAATGCAATTTATGCAAATTCCGATGATTGTAATATTGATTTCAATAATATTGTCTATTGGAACGGTGATTTTGTAAACAGTGATGAGGTTGACCCTATAAAAACTCAAAAAGAAGCAGGAATTCCTATTACTTTAGAAATATATGATGCCAATGGAAGTCTTATTGATAATATTACTAATTTAACTGATGATGATGGTCTATTCAGATATGATGATTCTAAATTAACTGATGGAATTTATAATTTCAAAGCATACCATGCTGATGATAATTTCTATGCCGCTGCTAAAACTGAAGGTAAATTCCAGATAAAACATGAAATAAATGTTGTTGCTCCTGATGTAGTCAAATACTTTGGAGGAACTGAAAGATTCATGGTATTTGTAACTGATTATCAGGGAAAAACTGTTTCAAATAAAAGCGTTGTAATTAATATCAATGGAGTTTCATACAATAGAACTACAGATGATAATGGTATTTCAAGCATTGCTCTTAGATTAACTGCCGGAACATATAATGTTACCAGTGTCGTTGATAATAAAACAGTTGACTCTACTGTAACTATTAAAACCACTGTAAACGGTACAGATATAACTAAAGTATTTAGAAATGGAACCCAATATTATGCAACATTTCTCGACAGTGAAGGCAATTACCTTAAAGAAGGAACATCAGTCAGATTTAATATTAATGGTGTAATGTATGACCGTAAAGTTGAAGGAGATAAAGGTTTAGCCAGATTAAACATCAATTTAAATGCTGGTGAATATATTATAACAGCTATAAACACCGTAACTGGTGAAGAAACTTCCAATATAATCACAGTTATTTCAAGGCTTGTTGAAAACGAGGATGTTGTTAAAATATATGGATCTTCAACTCCATATACAGTAAAAGCCATTGGAGATAATGGAAAAGCTGTTGGAGCAGGTGAAACTGTTAGATTCAACATTAACGGAGTATTTTATGAAAGAACAACAAATGCTTCCGGAGTTGCTCAGTTGAATATTAACTTAATTCCTGGTCGTTACATTGTTACTGCAGAATATCTTGGATGTGCCGTATCAAATAATGTTACAGTAACTAAATCCAGTTAATTAATAATATATGCTGTCAAGGAGAATATTCTTTATAAATTGAGGGTAAATTCTTTCAAATTATAAGAATTTACCTTTTTCTTTATTCAAGCTTTTTTATTTTGTTTATAAAATTTTAAAAATATAATAATTAAATTTTCATAATTGAAAAATAAAACTTCTTTTATGCTAGTAAAAACCATACCTTTATAAAGGTTAAAATAGATATTTAATTGTAAGATATCTATACTTATTACAAACATGACTATGTGTGCTTTTTGTCTATGTTTATATTTATCTCAGGATATCTTCATTTTAGATAAATCGTGTTATTTATCTATTAATTATTATTTACTAATTTATATCTTATGAATTTAGATTGTACTACTTGTAAGTAGTATAAATCGCAGCGGTGGATTCATAGATATGTTTTTTGACAAAATGTTTAGAGGAAAAAATATGCCAGGACTTTTTGCTGCAAAAAAACTTAAAAAAAATAGACAAAATTTTAAGTGGAAAGATGTAGATTACAAAAGGAAAGCTTTAAGATTAGATGTTAAAGCAGACCCTCTTGAAGGAGCTCCTCAAGCTAGAGGAATTGTAATCGAGAAAGTAGGGATAGAAGCAAAACAACCTAACTCTGCTATTCGTAAATGTGTACGTGTTCAATTAATTAAAAACGGTAAACAATTAACTGCTTTCGCACCAGGTGACGGAGCTATTGGTTTTATCGATGAGCACGATGAAGTTATGATTGAAGGAATTGGAGGACCTTCCGGAAGATCCATGGGTGATATTCCTGGAGTTCGTTGGAAAGTGTCCAAAGTTAACAATGTAGCTTTATCTGAAATGGTAAGTGGAAAAATAGAAAAACCTGTAAGATAAGGAAGGTAATTTTTATGAGTAAATTATTTGATAAATGGGATCTCGATGAAGTAAAAGTTGAGGACTTAGGTTTAATTAAATACATTTGTTTAGATGAAACTCTTGTACCTCACACTTCAGGTAGACATGTAAAAAGACAATTCGCAAAATCTAAAGTATCCATTGTTGAAAGATTAATGAATAAAGTTATGAGAACCCACCTCAACTCTGGTAAAAAAAATAAAGCTTACAACATTGTAAAAGAAGCATTAGAAATTATTCACAGAAGAACTAAAAAGAACCCTGTTCAAGTTTTAGTTACTGCAGTTGAAAACACTGCACCTCGTGAAGAAACTACCCGTATTAAATACGGTGGTATTGGATACCAAGTAGCTGTGGATATTTCCCCACAAAGAAGAGTTGACCTCTCACTTGGATTTTTAACCAGAGGTACTTTACAATCATCATTCAAAAACAAAAGATCTGTTGCTGAATGTTTAGCTGATGAATTAATTCTTGCTTCTGAAGAAGATTCTAGAAGCTTTGCTTTACAAAAAGCTGAAGAGAAAGAAAGAGTTGCTAAAGCAGCACACTAATCATATTAATATTTAGGTGATTTTCTTGAGTAGAAGAGACAAAATGATTGCAAAAATCAAAGAATTAATGTATGAACCTGATCAAATCAGAAACATTGGTATCTGTGCTCACATTGACCACGGTAAAACCACTTTATCTGATAACCTTTTAGCAGGTGCAGGAATGATTTCCGAAGAACTTGCTGGTGATCAAAGATTCTTAGATTTTGATGAACAAGAACAAGCACGTGGTATTACTATCGATGCAGCTAACGTATCTATGGTACACGATTATAAAGAAAAAGAATACTTAATCAACTTAATCGATACCCCTGGTCACGTTGACTTCGGTGGAGACGTAACTCGTGCTATGAGAGCTGTTGACGGTGCAGTAGTTGTTGTTTGTGCTGTAGAAGGTATCATGCCTCAAACTGAAACAGTATTCAGACAAGCTTTAAAAGAAAATGTTAAACCAGTTTTATTCATTAACAAAGTTGACAGATTAATCAACGAGTTAAAATTAGAACCTGAAGAATTACAAAACAGATTCATTAAAATTTTCATGGAAGCTAACAAATTAATCAAAAACATGGCTCCTGAAGATAAAAAAGATGAATGGGCTTTAGACTTCACTAATGGTAGTGTCGCATTCGGTTCAGCATATCACAACTGGGCTATTAATGTTCCAACCATGCAAGAAACTGGTGTTAACTTTAAAGACATCATTGATTACTGTAATGCTGAAAATGAAAAAGAATTAGCTCAAAAAGTACCTTTATCTGATGTATTATTAGGTATGGTAGTAGAACACTTACCTTCCCCTAAAGAAGCTCAAGTTTACAGAGTTCCTAATATATGGGATGGAGATCCTGATTCTCCGGCTGGAAAAGGTATGGTTGAAACTTCCCCGGACGGACCTTTAGCAGTAATGGTTACCAATGTATCTGTAGATAAACATGCAGGTGAAATTGCAACCGGTAGGGTTTATGGAGGAGCTATTGAAAAAGGTACAGAAGTATATCTCGTTGGTTCTCACGGTAAATCCAGAGTACAGCAAGTAGGTGTATACTTCGGTCCTGAAAGAGTTAACACTGATAAAGTTCCTGCAGGTAACATTGTATATGTTGCTGGTGCAAAAGGAGCTATTGCAGGGGAAACTCTCTGTTCACCTGAAGACAAAATTAAAGAGTTTGAAGGTTTAGAACACATTTCAGAACCAGTAGTTACTGTAGCTGTTGAAGCTAAAAATACTAAAGACTTACCTAAACTTATTGAAGTATTAAGACAAGTTGGTAAAGAAGACCCTACTGTTAAAATTGATATTAATGAAGAAACTGGAGAACACTTAGTATCCGGTATGGGTGAACTTCACTTAGAAGTTATTGGTTACAGAATTGGAGAAAAAGGTGTAGACATTACAACTTCAGAACCTATTGTTGTATACAGAGAAACTGTAAGACAACTTTCCCCTCAAGTTGAAGGTAAATCTCCAAACAAACATAACAGATTCTACATAACTGTTGAACCTTTAGAACAATCAATCTTTGATGCTATCCAAGATGGTGACTTAAAAGAAGGTAGAGTTAAAGGTAAAGAAGCAGCTAATGACTTCATGGAATATGGTTTAGAAAAAGAAGAAGCTAGAAGAGTCTGGGCTGTTCACAACAGAAGTTTATTCCTTAACATGACTCGTGGTATCCAATACTTGGATGAAGTTAAAGAATTATTACTCGAAGGTTTCGAATCCACTCTTGAAAGTGGTCCTTTAGGTGAAGAAATCTGTATGGGATTAAAATTCAAACTCCACGATGCAAAACTTCACGAAGACGCAGTTCACAGAGGACCTGCACAAGTTTTACCTGCTATCAGAAATGCAATTTTAGGTTCCATGACCCTTGCAGAACCTTCATTACTTGAACCTATGCAAAAAGTAGTTATTGATACTCCAAATGATTACATGGGTGCATGTACCCGTGAAATCCAAAACAGAAGAGGTCAAATTGTTGACATGGGTCAAGAAGGAGATATGGCAAGAATCGAATCCAAAGTGCCTGTAGCAGAAATGTTTGGTTTCCACGTGAAATGCAAGCTCAAATTGTGAGAGAAATCAGACAAAGAAAAGGTTTATCTCCAGAACCGTTCCCTACAAGTCACTATTTAGGAGACATATAAATTTAAAAATAAAATTTAATTTTTTATTTTTTTATATTTTTTATAAAAAATTCATGAAAAAAACATTATCTATTTATATGTTAAAATATAAATTAAATTTAAGCTAACATTTAAGCTTATAATGTTTGTTAATATATATTTAAAATGAGGTATTATAATGGCAAAAGAAAAAGAACATCTTAACTTAGCATTTATTGGACACGTTGACCACGGAAAATCCACTTTAGTTGGACACTTATTATTAAAAGCTGGCTATCGATTTAGCTCACCAAAAATTCTCCACCAAAAAATACGATTACACTGTAGTAGACTGCCCAGGACACAGAGACTTCGTTAAAAACATGATCACTGGTGCTTCCCAAGCAGATGCAGGTGTATTAGTTGTTGCAGCTGACGATGGTGTCATGCCACAAACTAAAGAACACGTGTTCTTATCAAAAACTTTAGGTATTAACCAATTAATCGTAGCTATTAACAAAATTGATTTAGTAGATTACAGTGAAGACAAATACAACGAATTAAAAGAAGAAGTATCAAACTTAATTAAAACCGTAGGTTTCAACCCTGCAGAAGTACCTTTCATCCCATTATCTGCATTTGAAGGGGACAACATTAAAGAAGCAAGTCCTAACACTCCTTGGTACAAAGGTGACTCATTAATTGATGCATTAGACAAATTAACTCCACCTGAAAAACCTACTGACTTACCTTTAAGAATTCCTATTCAAGACGTTTACTCCATTACTGGTGTAGGTACTGTACCTGTAGGAAGAGTTGAAACTGGTGTAATGAAAAAAGGTGAAAACGTTGTCTTCCAACCTGCTGGAGCTTCCGGAGAAGTTAAATCTATCGAAATGCACCACGAAGTATTTGATGTTGCTGAACCTGGTGACAACATCGGATTCAACGTAAGAGGTGTAGGTAAAAACGATATCAGAAGAGGAGACGTAGCTGGACACACTGATGCTGCTCCTACTGTAGCAAGAGAATTCAAAGCACAAATCGTTGTTTTACAACACCCTGGTGTAATCACCGTTGGATACACTCCTGTATTCCACTGTCACACTTCCCAAGTAGCATGTACTTTCTTAGAATTAATGCAAAAATTAAACCCTGCTACTGGTGCTGTTGACGAAGAAAACCCTGATTTCTTAAAAACTGGTAATGCAGCTATTGTTAAAATCAAACCTACTAAACCAATGTGTCTCGAAAACGCAAAAGAAATCCCACAAATGGGTAGATTTGCTATCAGAGATATGGGTCAAACTGTTGCAGCTGGTTTATGTATTGAAATCACTGAAAAACAATAAGTGTGAAAGGTTGTGTTTAAGTTTTTAACTTAACACTCTCTTTTCTTTTTTGTATTTTGGGGGCTAATAATGAATCAAGCAAGAATTAAACTCACAGGAACAGATCCTGAAAAATTAGCATATGTCTGTGATCAACTCAAAAATATTGCTGAAAGAACTGGAGTTGACTTATCAGGTCCTATTCCATTACCTACTAAAAAATTAGTAGTACCTACAAGAAAATCACCTGATGGTGAAGGTAAAGCTTCTTGGGAAAAATGGGAACTTAGGATTCACAAACGTTTAGTCGGTATCGGAGCTGACGAACGTGCTATGAGACAAGTAATGAAAGTAAATGTTCCTGACAATGTAAGTATTGAAATTGAACTTAAAGGATAAATATTTAGATTTATTCTCTAAATATTTCCTTGTTATATTCTAATGCCGAGGTAGTCTAGTCTGGTAAGGCGCGGGACTTGAAATCCCGTGGAGTTTCTCCTCCTGAGTTCAAATCTCAGTCTCGGCGCTTCTTATTTTTTTTAAAATTATTTTTTTTAATCAAATATCTTTTCTAATTTTTCATCAAATTCATCCAAATTAGAAACTGTATCTTTTTTATTTAATTCTTTGATGACTGGTCGTTTAATCATTATTAAGGATATATTCTTTTGATTTGCAGCTTCGATTTTTTCAACAACTCCGCCTATTTCACCGCTTTCTTTTGTTATCATGACACTTGCATCATATTTTTCAATTAAATCAATGTTTTCTTTTAAGCTGGCGGCACCTTTCATTGGAATGATATGGTCATTTGAAATGCCTAATTTTTCACATTTTTCAATTGATTTTGGAACTTTAAGAATGCGCGGATAAAACCTGTCCTTTGAAACATTTTTTAAAATGTCTTCCATAGTATTTGCACCTGCAAAGTGGAGCACATTGCCTTCAGGTATTTGTCTGGCTATTATTTCTCCTGCATCTTCAAAGGATTTTGCATATATGATTTGTGTTGTATCTATATCCTTGAAATTAAGTGGAGGCCTTTCAAAACGGATATATGCTATTTCACATATTTTAGAAAGACTTGCACTTGTTTGTGTGATGTGTTCGGCAAATGGGTGGGTTGCATCAATAAGTAAATCAAAGTCAGAATTATTGATTATTTCAATAAATTCATCTTTTAGAATTCGTCTTGAAATTGTATCGTCACTACCGGCTTCAAGAGCTAACTTTGATCCATATTCTGTTGTTGTAGTTGTTAGAATATATGTATCGTAATTCTTTTTCAGATGTTTAATTATTTCTGTGGAGTCTTTTGTTCCTCCTAATAACAATATATTCAATTTTCTCATTTTATCATTCTATTCATTATTTTTTCAACAATTATTATTGTAGATGCAGTAATTACAATCATAATCCAGTCAGCAATTCCAATGGCTGTTGTTTTAAATATTATTTGCAGTTGCGGAATGTATATTATCAATATCTGCAACAATAATGAAAGCACTATTCCCAAATAGAGATATTTGCTTGATTCTTCGGAGTCTGATTTACAGTTCAATGCATTAAATAACTGATAAATTACAAATAATGTAAATGCAACAGTCATCGCTTTGGTCTGTGTTGATATCTGTGTTTGGTATAGGAATACTCCTGTTGTACCTATTGCCATTACTAATCCGGAAATCAGTATTCTTGTGAGAACTTTTTTATTTAAAATGTCTCCGGTTTCCGGTTTTCTTTTCATAATGTTTTTTTCAGCGCCTTCCATTCCCAATGTTTGTGCTGGGGGTCCGTCCATTACTATATTAATCCATAATAATTGGACTGGAGTAAATGGAATTGGTAAATTTAATAAACTTGTACCGATTATTGTTAAAATTGCACCTATGTTGGTTGATACTTGGAATTTAACAAATCGTTTGATATTATCATAGATTTTTCTTCCTTCTTCAACTGCTTTAACTATTGTTGCAAAATTATTGTCTTCAATAATCATATCTGCAGCTTCTTGTGCAACTTCAGTACCGTTACCCATGGCCACACCAATGGAAGCTTTTTTAAGTGCAGGAGCATCATTTACACCATCACCGGTCATTGAAACAATATGTCCTTTCCTTTTTAATGTTTCTACGATTCTCATTTTTTGTGTTGGTTTTACTCTTGCATAAACTTCAATATCTTCCACTATTTCCATATATTCTTCATCACTTAACTTTTCAAGTTCACTTCCGGTTATTACTTTTCCTGTAGTTAATATGTTAAGTTCGCTAGCTATTGCCTTAGCGGTTATTTCATAATCTCCTGTAATCATTACAACTTTTATTCCGGCATTTTGACATTCTTTTACTGCTTTTTCAGCTTCTTTTTTAGGGGGGTCAATTATTCCAACAAGTCCAGTAAATATCAGATTTTCTTCATCATCCAGACTATCTTTTGTTTTGTATGCAAATCCGATTACCCTCAAAGCATCATTTGCCATTTCCCCTGTCTTTTTCAATACCATTTCCTTAATTTCTGGTGTGATTATTTTGATATTTCCGTTGTCATCTATATATTTGCTTTTATTTAAAATGATTTCTGGAGCACCTTTAGATAATATTATATTATTTTCTTCACTACATGTATATTCACAGCTCATCATTTTACGATTACTGTCAAGTGGAATTTCATTAACTCTCTTATAACTGCCATAATCGTCTGAAGCATTATTGAAATACTTTAAAATAGCTCCGTCTGTAGGATCACCTATGATTTCATCATTGTTTATAACTGCATTATTGCATAAAACTCCAATCAATGAAGTTTTGTTTTCGTTAAAAAAGTAACTTTCTCGAACAGTCATTTTGTTTTCAGTTAATGTTCCAGTTTTATCGCTGCAGATAACGGTACATGATCCGAGAGTTTCAACAGAAAGTAATCTTTTAACAATAGCATTTGATTTTGCCATTTGTTGCATTCCCAATGCTAATGTTAATGTTAATACTGCAGGCAATCCTTCAGGTACGGCAGCAACAGCAAGTGAAACTGCAGTCATAAATGTCTCTACAATAGGTATTCCTTTTGATAATTCTAAAATAAAAACAAAAACACATACTATAATTGATATGAATGATAATACTTTTCCAAGTTTTGATACTTTGTTTTGAAGAGGAGTATCTTCGCTTTCTTCCTGAACCATTCCTGCAATTTCACCGATTGCGGTTTCCATTCCAATTTTTGTTACTACTCCTTCTGCATTTCCGGAAATTATGTTTGAGTCCATATGAACTTCATCATCAATATCTTTGGATGCAGGTTCTGATTCACCGGTTAAAAATGATTCGTCAACTTTTAAATCGTTTGATTCAATTAATATCAAATCTGCAGGTACTTTGTCTCCTTCCTCTAAAATAACGATATCTCCGATTGTCAAATATTTGGATTCGATTTTTTGTATTTTGGAGTTTCTTCTGACAATACTTTCCTGTGTAGTAAAGCTTTTCAGCATTTCCACAGCTTTTTGTGAACGGTATTCCTGAATAAATCCCAATATCGCATTCAATAGTATTGCCAGCAATATTACTGCTGAGTCAATTATGTCTCCTACTGCATAAGCTGCTATTGAAGCAACAAATAAAAGGCCATTTAAAACATCAATAAACTGCTCTAGAAATAATTTTATGAGACTTTTGGGTTTTTTTTCTTCAAGTTCGTTTAATCCGTATTTGGATTGTCTTTTTTGAACTTCACTTTCGGATAACCCTTCAGCTGATGTTTGAAATTTAGATAATATATCACTCATTTACACACCTAATGTATAAAAACTTGCTTTATTGTAATTTTTCAATTTTAATTTTACTCTTCTTGAATTTACGTCTTCATTGAATAAGGGTTTTATTATTAATTTTGTATTGGTTTTTAATGCTAAATCAATTATATATGGCTGCAATTCACTTGGAGGTCTAATGGAATAAATAATATCTAAATTTTCGTATAATTTTAAATTGGGATTTGTAATGTCGTCTTTGATTACATCACAATCTCCTGGAGAAATGTCCGTTTTTATTATGTCGACATTTTCCTGTTTATTTAGATAATCATAAACTTGTGTGAACTTGCCTATTGCTACTTCACATATTCTGGTTGGATTTTTATCGCATTGTAATAAAATATATTCTGCAAAATTTTGCCACATTTAATCTAAACCTAAACTTTCAATTTATTTTTGCAATGTGTCTCTTTTCAGATGTGATTAATCTTGAAAATACAAATGCTGGATGAATTTTGATTCTTAAAAAATTCACATTTGAATCTGTTGGTGAAGACACATTTAAAAAGTCTTGTAATAACTTAATAAGGATATAGCCTATTTACCTTAAATCTATTTTCTTTTTTTTACTATTTATTATTATATTTTTTTAGAAAAATGTTAAATAGTAATTTCAATTATATAATTTATTTGGATGATAATTCGTGAGTTTAGACCTGGGGATTTAAAAAGAGTTTTTGAAATTGAGAACATGTCTTTTGACCAGTCATATGGAATTAACATGTTTAAAAGTTTGTATGATATGGGAACCGGATTTTTGGTGGCTGAAGATGAAGGATATGTTATCGGTTATATTATTTTTTGGATAAAATATGAAAATCAGGGCCATATTATCTCTCTTGCAGTGGATAAAAATTATCGAAGGCAAAAGGCAGGAACCCGTTTATTATCAAAGGCTATTCAGGTTTTAATGTTTTTTGATATAGCTAATATCTATTTGGAAGTCAATGAAAATAACTGTGGAGCATATAAATTCTATAAGGGATTTAATTTTAAGGTAGATCGGATTGTTCCGAATTATTATGATGGCGGTGATGGGGCTATAGTAATGTATCTGCCAATTATACGTTCGGGTTAGTTAAATTGGCAAAATTCATTTTGCTGTATTGTATTAAAGTTTCTTGATTAATTACTCCAGTTAAAATTAAGACTAACAGTAAAACCAAGTAGAAGATGAATATTGCAAGCTGGACACGTCCATGTTTTTTTGCAACAGGATCTTTTCTGGTTATAAGATAAATTGCAATGATAAGACCCAGTAGTCCGCCTAAAATTGAGAAAATATATCCTAACACTATTAATAATTTTGTGGTTGCTGAAGTAGGTTTGCTTTCGCCGCTGTCTACAACTTTTTTCTGGATAATAATCGGACCAAATGTTGCATCAGGGTTTTGTTTAAAAATTAAAGGACTTCCACATTTCACACAAAACTCAGCTTCTTCGGGATTTTCATAAAAGCACAATGGGCAAGTATGCGGAGTTTTTTCTAAAGTTGGATATTCATATCCGCATTTTATACAAAATCCATATTGATCATCACCAGCTGTGTGGCATTGGGGACATCTTCTTACAACCATGTTATCACTTATTAAAATTTAGTCAATCCATTTATTTAAAAGTATTTGTTCACAAATATATTATCACTAATCAATAAGTGGATGTGCGAATAATGCTTGAAAAAATAGAAATTACACAAAGATTCAATTTTAAAAAATTAAACAAGCATTATGAATGTTTTATAATTGACCTAACTAGGGGTTATGCTTATTTTAATATTAATGAAATGATTTATCCCGATCAGTTTTTTGAAACAAGCTATTCTTCCTGGACTCCAATTCTTAATGATTTAAAAACTCGTGTTTCCAGTAAAATCTATAATTTGAATGAAAACTCAGTTGAAAAGTTTAGAAGTGATTTCGATAAATTAGATTTATTTGGGGATTTTGAATCTGAAAGCTTTTCATATTTTGAAAAACTGGAAAGTATTTACTCATGTAATATCAACTTATATTATACTGACAATTATCAGGAATTCTGTATTAAAAATGATTTTCCAAAAGATTGGCTAATCTTTGCTGAATTATTATTTAAATTATTTAATTTTGATGTTTTAAATACAGGTAATCTTGAAAAAATAGTGACTAATTTATTTTTCAATATTCAACGTGATGGAGTATATGATAAGAAAAATAATAAATTAAAATTAACATCACTGGAGTTTGGGCATTATAAAGTATTTCCATACGATACGCCTCATCCAAGCATTATTGTTGATGTTGAAAATAATGAAATTACAGGTTATTTTGAAAAAAAGGATGCTGACTTTGATATTTTTTTTAATCTTTTAGAAAAATATGGTGTTTATGAATGGATTTTCGAGGATTATCAGAACAAATCTAAAAACCATGATTCTCCGGTTTTGGATGGCTATGACTGGTATTTGGAACTGATATTTGATGATTCGATTGTTTGGAATATTTTGGGCCATAATGAGTATCCGGATACATATTTATGTCTTGCTCGTGAGATTATGAAGTTAACCAATTTGGATTTGCTTGAGCTTGAAACAATTCCTGATGAGGAAAAAGAACTCCTTATTTCATATGGAAAAATGAAATTATCTTAAAAAATAGCCATTATTTCATTAATTATTTATATCTGTAATAAGATAATTTTATATATTATATTAATTTTATTATAGGGGATAATTATGTCAGAAGTCTCATCAAAAGAATTATATGAATTTAAAAAAACTTTAAAAGAATTATCACAAAAAAGAGGAAGGGGTACAGAACTTGTTTCAGTTTATATTCCGCCGGATAAGCAATTGAGTGATGTCGGTAAACATATGAGGGATGAACTTGGACAAAGTTCTAACATCAAGAGTAAGCAAACCAAGAAAAATGTTCAGTCAGCTATTGAGGTTATTTTACAAAGTATTCGTTTATATAAAAAGCCTCCGGAACATGGTTTGGTTTTATTTGTTGGAATGATTCCTAAGGGCGGTCCGGGTACAGAAAAAATGGAAAAATACATATTGGAACCACCGGAACCTGTTGTAACTTACTGGTATAAATGTAACAATGAGTTTTTCCTGGAACCTCTTGAATACATGATTGAAGAGAGGGATACTTATGGTTTGGCTGTAGTTGACAGAAAAGAAGCTACTATTGCAACTTTAAAAGGTAAAAAAATTACTATTGTGGGCCATTTAACCAGTGGTGTTCCTGGTAAACATAAGGCCGGAGGACAATCACAAAGAAGGTTTGACCGTGTAATTGAAGATGAAGCCCGTGAATTTTTAAAACGTATTGCTAAACGTATCAATGATGAGTTCTTACCTTTGAAAGATGATTTGAAAGCTGTTGTTATCGGCGGGCCTGGTTTTACAAAAAATGATTTGGTGGATGCAGATTATATCCAGTATGAAATCAAGGATAAAATCATTGCTACTGTAGATACATCCTATACTGGAGAATTTGGTATTCGTGAAGTTATTAATAAATCTACAGATCTTTTAAATGAATTGGATGTTATTCATGAAAAAGAGGTTATTCAAAAGTTTTTAGGTGAACTTAGAAAAGATAATGGTTTATACTCCTATGGTGAAGAGGAAGTTAGAAACAATCTGATTATTGGTGCTGTTGATACTTTGCTTTTATCTGAGGATTTATCATCAATGCGTAAAACTTTCAAATGTGGTAGCTGTGGTTATGAAACTGGAATAACTGTAAAAAATCAATCTGAAGCAGATGCACTTGAGGAACGCTGTCCTGAGTGTAATGAACTGCTTAAAGAAGAATCTTCAGAACTTTTAGTTGATGATTTTGTCGAATTGGCTGAAGAAATGAATACTAGTGTTGAATTTATTTCCACAGAAACTGAAGAAGGTATGCAACTTTACCGTGCATTTGGTGGTATTGGGGCTATATTAAGATATTATGTAGGACATTAGGATTATTTTTTAATCCTTTCCTTTTCTATTTTTACTTGGTTTTTTTCTTTAAATTTTTTAGGATTATTTTTTCTGTTCGGACATGTTTCTGCCAGTTTGTTTAATTAATTTGGAAATAAACTTTTTTTATAATTTATTTAATTTTTTTTCAATTTGTGAATAATATACAAATTTATGTATTAATTAATAGGATTAATTATATTCGATTTTTTTTTAAAAAAGAGAAAACTATTAAATATTGGAAAAAGATAGATAAGTGTCATATCAAGATAATTTAACTATCTGGCAAGCTGATTTAAATTCTGTAGTTCATGAAGATGGCAACGGATAAGTAGAAGTAGGTGCTGGATAATGTGTTCAATTTAATTCAGCTATTGGATTATGTAATGAGTATTTGTCAATAAATAATTACCTTCGGTGATTTGCTTACAAATACTGGCGCTATTTGCCATGGATTATCATGCCTCATAAATGCTATGTTAAAAGCAAATCATGGCCATTAGGCAAAACCATAGTGGTATTCCGTGAAGGTAATGTAGTTAATCATACTATTGAAAAAGTACAACGATTAGAATATAAAGTATTATATAATTAATGATATAATGAATGAAGAACAGAACAATAATAAGTATATTGATTTGATTTCACTTCCAAAAAAGTCATTTTGGAGATTATGTATTCCCATTTCCATATTTTTATTATTTGAGACTTTTTACAGTATTGCAGACATGTTTTGGGTAAGTCAGTTAAGCATGTTTGATGCATTAGCAGTTGGTGCATCAGCACCCATATTGTTGTTAATTTCAACATTTGGAAATTCAATAGGACAGGGAACAAACTCAATAATGTCCAGATATATTGGTTCAAATGATTATGAAAGTTCATATAATTCTTTAATTCACGGAATTATAGTATCTGTAATCACTTGGATTTTTATTTTAGCTTCAATATCTCTTTTAGATGATTTGCTCAATTTAATGAATATTGTCAATAATCAAATTTATATTTTAGACTATTTGAATCCTTTATTTATATGTTCTATTGTATTTATTTTTACTAATGTGTTCTGTGAAACATTACAATCAGAAGGAAATTCTAAAACGCCGGTATTAATATTAGTTATTTCAAATATATTGAATTTAATTTTAGATCCTATTTTCATATTTATATTTAAAATGGGTATGATGGGTGTTGCTTTTGCTTCTGTAATTTCTTCTTTATTCGGAGTATTATGTTTTTTATATTTATACCTAAATGGAAAAACAAAAGTTCCTTTAAGTTTGAAATATTTTAAATTCGAATCTCATATATTTTTTGAAATATTTAAAGTAGCTATTCCAAATTTTATTGATGATTCTATTTCATGTGTTCTAGCAATTTTTATTAATTCCATTTTAATTATGGAAATAGGTGAAATGGGAATAATACTTTATTCCATTTCAATTAAAATTAGAGATTTATTAAGAGCTCCAATTAAAGGTATGGGTAGGGGATTAATGAGCGTTACAGGACATTTATTTGGTGCTAAAAAAATTAATGAATTAAATGAAATGTATATGTATGTACTTAAATATTCACTTATTCTTTCTATTGTCATTTCAATTTTATTTTTCGGTTTATCAGAAGAAGTATATGCTTCATTTTTAATTTTTAACATGGACACTTCTATTTTCTATATTGCATTATTCGGAATAATTTTAATCATGGTTTATCCATTTTCCTATATTTCTTCAAAAATGCTAAACGGATTTGGAAAAAGTTATTATGCTCTGTGTTTTAATATTTTAAAATATTCGAGTGAAATCATATTAATGATAGTTTTAGTAGATATATTGCCGGATGGGGCATGTGTTTTGGTGGGAATAACTGTTGGAGAAATCTTATTCTCTATTGTATATTATCTTACTTTAAAAATTCTATTTAAAAGATTTGAAGAAAATAAAGATACTTTGGCTGTAACTTAAAAATATAGTTCGAATATGATTTAATTATTTGTATTTAAAATTAGAGATTCATTTTTTTTAGTCGGACATATATTTCCACCCAGTTTTGTTTGTTCTTTTAGTCGGATATATACTTCCACCCAGTTTTGTTCACTGTTTTTATATAATATTGATTATTGTTTAATTAATTTAGTTTAATGCCCTATTTATTTATAAATTATTTAGTTTTTTATGATTTTGTCAATAAAATATTCATTTTTATTTGAATTTGTAGATTAATATATAAAAACTTATAGTATAATAGATATATTTTTTTTATTTTATTGTTTGTTTGTCTAATATTTTTATTAATATAATCGATTATATTCGATTTTTTTTAAAAAAATTGAAAACTATTAAATATAAGAAAATACATAAAGTTAAGTGTCATATTAAAATGATATTTTTTATAATAATGGAGGAATAATTTTGTCATACGTAGATGAAGTAATTGAAACTATTATTGAACAAAACCCTTCAGAACCAGAATTCCATCAAGCTGTACGCGAAGTATTGGAATCCTTAAGGGTTGTTATTGAAGAAAATGAAGAAGAATTTAAGAAAAACGCACTCCTTGAAAGATTAACCAATCCAGAAAGACAATTCAAATTCCGTGTCCCATGGACTGACGACAACGGACAAGTACATGTTAACACTGGATATCGTGTTCAATTCAACTCCGCTATTGGACCATACAAAGGAGGATTACGTTTCCACCCTTCAGTAAACTTAGGTATCATCAAATTTTTAGGATTTGAACAAATTTTCAAAAACTCCTTAACCGGACTTCCAATTGGTGGAGGAAAAGGTGGATCAGACTTTGATCCAAAAGGAAAATCTGACAGGGAAATCATGGCATTCTGTCAAAGTTTCATGACCGAATTATGCAAATACATTGGTGCTGATACTGATGTACCTGCAGGAGATATTGGTGTAGGTGGTCGTGAAATCGGATTCTTATTCGGTCAATACAAAAGAATCAGAGGTTTATACGAAGGAGTATTAACCGGTAAAGGATTAACCTTTGGTGGATCTCTTGCAAGAACTGAAGCTACAGGATATGGATTATTATATTTCACAAACGCTATGTTAAAAGCAAACGATATTGATATTGCTGGAAAAACCATTGCAGTATCCGGTGCAGGTAACGTTGCAATTTATGCTATCCAAAAAGCTCAACAATTAGGTGGTAAACCTGTAACCTGTTCCGATTCAACCGGTTGGATTTACGACCCAGAAGGAATCGACGTAGAGTTATTAAAAGAAGTAAAAGAAGTAAGACGTGAAAGATTAACTGCATATGCTGAAGCAAGACCATCTGCTGAATACCACGAAGGTAAAGGTGTATGGACTGTTAAATGTGATATTGCATTACCATGTGCTACTCAAAACGAATTACAATTAGAAGATGCTAAAACTTTAGTTGAAAATGGTGTTTTAGCTGTTGCTGAAGGAGCAAACATGCCAACCACTATTGAAGCAACAGAATTCTTACAGGAAAATGATGTATTATTCGCACCAGGTAAAGCTTCCAACGCTGGTGGAGTAGCTACTTCCGCTTTAGAAATGTCACAAAACTCACAAAGATTAGCTTGGACCTTTGATGAAGTTGATTCAAAACTCCAAACTATTATGGAAAACATCTTTGCTGATGCTGCTGATGCTGCTGATGAATATGGTTTAGGCAAAAACTATGTTGCTGGAGCAAACATTGCAGGATTCAAAAAAGTTGTTGACGCAATGAACGCACAAGGAATCGTTTAGATTTCCTTGACTTTTTT
>ONIK01000147.1 GCA_900317865.1 uncultured Methanobrevibacter sp.
CGATAATTTTTTTAAGAATTATTTAAATAATATTTATTAATTATGGGAGGATATTATGAAAAGATTTAAATTTTTATTTGTACTACTTGTTTTATTTATTTCTGTTGGTGCAGTTTATGCTGATGGAAACTTTACGTCTCTTCAAACAGAAATCAATGATGCTGGCAATAGTATTGAAATAACTCAGGATTATATTTATGATAATTCAAGTGATTGGGAATTAACTCGGGGCATAATAATTAATAAAACGGATTTTACCATTAATGGTAACGGACACACTATTGATGCTAAAGGACAGGCAAGAATATTTAATGTTATTGGTGATATTAAAATTAACAATCTTAGTTTAATAAACGGTTTTTCAAAAGATGCTGGTGGGGCTGTTTTTACTAAGGATAGAATAAATTTTAATGATGTTACCTTTGAAAATAATTCCGCTAAAGAAGGCGGTGCAGTAAAAATCGATTTGATTGAAGCGAATAATTGTGTTTTTAACAATAATCATGCTGAAAAAGGTGGAGCAGTTTCTTTTTCTTTTCATTCCACCATTACTAATTCCGTATTTAAAAATTCATATAATCTAACTTATTCGTTGATATATGGGGGTGGTGAAAATTCAGGGATTAGAATTGAAAATTGTACATTTTCAAATTCAACTTCGAAGTTTGCTACAGCATTATACACTGGAAAAAAGACGGTAATTGTAAATTCAAATTTCCTAAACCTCCATTCAACAGAAAGCGCAGGTGCAATTTTTCTTAAAGAAATGGGATATTCAGAAATTAATAACTCTACATTTATAAATGTCACGGCCATAAAAAATGGGGGATCAATATTCATTGATGCTTTTGGAGATACTGGATTGAATAGTAATACATTAATTTCAAATACAAGATTCATTAATTCTTCAGCTAATTTTGGTGGGGCTTTACTTTATTTGGGTTGTACTTTAACAATAAAAAATTCAAAATTTATTAATAATACTGCTGCTCTTGATGGGGGAGCATATTATATCCAATAAACTAATTAATGAATCCAATAATGGTGGAGGAATGTTTTTTGATAAGAGTAATTTGAATATAACAAATTCAAACTTCATTAATAATACAAAAAATGCTATTTATGCCTATGACTGTAACTTAACTGTTAACAAAAGTAATTTTAAAAACAATGGTGAAGCAATTCACGGTATTTTTCTTAATTATGCAATAGGTGAAATAAACTTGAACGATGATGATTTAATTTTAAATGAAACAGACTTTATTAATAAGGTAAGTAAAAATCCAATCAATTTAGTTCTGATTAATAATACTATAAATGTAATGGATTTACCTAAAAGATTTGATTCACGAGAATGGGGATGGGTTAGCTCTGTTAAAGATCAAGTAATTGATGGTAGTTGCTGGTCTTTTGGAACAATTGCTGCTCTTGAATCAGCATTACTTAAATCAACAGGAATTGAATATGATTTTTCTGAAAATAATATAAAAGATACAATGTTGCGTTATTCAAAGTATGGTTCGAATATAGCGGGTTCAGGTTTTATTTTAAATGCTGCTCAAAATTTACTTAGTTGGCTAGGTCCTGTTTTTGAAGAAAATGATACTTTTGATGAATGGGCAAAGGTTTCACCGATATTTTTAACAGGTGATAATATCCATGTTCAGGATGCAATATTTGTGGGGCCTAGAAAAAATTTAACCGATAATAATGAAGTTAAAAAAGCTATAATGGATTATGGGTCCCTGGCAATAGAATATTATTCATCAATTGAAGCTTCTGACTATAATAACAAGACACATGCACAATATCAAAATTTATTTAATGACACGACTCATGTTGTTTCTGTTATTGGATGGGATGATAATTATCCTAAAGAAAATTTTGTGACTACTCCTCCTGGAGATGGTGCATGGATATTAAAAGATAATTTTGGTTTAGAAAATGGTGATGGCGGATTTATCTATTTGTCTTATTATGACATAAGTTTTCTAAATACAAGTTATGCGGTAGGATTTATCATTGAAAACACTGATAAATATGTAAGAAATTATCAAACGGATTTAAGTGGTAAACTCATTTTCGATGACATTTTTGAGAAGGATGCTGCTTATAAAATCACATATGAAACTCAGGACAATGAGTTAATAAGTGGTGTTGGAACATACTTTAAATATGCTGGTGAGCCATATATTCTTAATATTTATGTAAATGATGAATTAAAGCATGTGCAAAATGGAACCGGACCATATTACGGTTTTCATACAATAAAATTAACAAATGAAATTCCAATAAAGCCTGGTGATAATTTTACTGCAGAAATAACTAAAAAATCCATTCCTATATTTAAAGATTCACGACAACATTATAATAAAAATACTGTTTTCATGAAAACCGATGGGGTGTGGAAAGATTTATCTTTGCAAAATAGAACTGTATCTTTAAAAGTATATACTAAGGATTTAACTATTTATACTGAAGATCTGGTTAAAATTTATAAGAATGATTCTAAATTTGAGGCTAATGTTGGTTCAGCTAATGAAACAGTTACCTTTGAGATTAATGGTGCTAATTATACTCGTGTAAGTGATGAAAACGGAACGGCCAGAATAGCTATTAACCTGAATCCAGGCAACTATACAATAAAAACAACGTTTAACTAATTATACTCGTGTAAGTGATGAAAACGGAACGGCCAGAATAGCTATTAACCTGAATCCAGGCAACTATACAATAAAAACAACGTTTAACGGAACAAGTGTTGAAAATACTATTGAAGTACTTCCTACATTGATTGGTCAAAACCTTGTAAAATACTTTAGAAATGAATCACAGTTCTATATTTCACTGATTGATGGTGCAGGCAATTTTGTGCCTAATGCAACAATTACAATGAACATCAATGGAGTATTTTACAATCGTACAACCAATGAAAACGGTACTGCCCGTTTAAACATTAACTTAAACCCTGATGAGTATATACTGACTGCTTTGGATCCACTGACAGGATTGTTGATGTCATATAATATCACAGTACTTCCGGTTTTAACAGCCGATGACATTAACATGACCTATAAAGATGGAACGCAATTTATGGCAAAACTG
>ONIK01000051.1 GCA_900317865.1 uncultured Methanobrevibacter sp.
AACAAGTACTGTTCAGTTACGCGTATATTTCTTCAAAGACAACTGGAGTCCCAGATGATGCCTGGTTACACTATAACCCCACACATAACATACAATAATAATTATATTATAATTAGTATATAAAGTTTATGTTAGAATTTCATTTGCTTATCAATACCTGCAATTTCATCGATTTCTAAGCCTTTTTCTAAAGCATAATCTTTTTCAACTTTATAATTTCCATTTCTTGTTCTTTCAGCATTTTCCGGCTCTAAAAATAACCATTTGGTATATTTAAATTTGACTCCAATATATGGTTTTGCACCAAATATTTTAGAAAATTCCAAAAGAGCATCAATTTGTTCAGAATCAATGTAAATCTTATCCTTGGTAGTTGTTTTAACTTCAATAGCCAAATATAACTTTCCATTACCGGCAACAACATCAGGCAATGGTCTTTTTGTAGCACCTCCAGAAGCTGGAGCTCTCATAGCTGCAAAATTCCTCTCCCAAAGCTTATGCACTAAATCTCTTTCTTCAGCAGAACCTTTCTTTGCCAAGAATAACACCAAAAAATAAGTTTATAAATGGGGCCGGGGCCGAGATTCGAACCCGAGTCCCGGGATCCACAGTCCCGGAGGATGACCGCCTACCCTACCCCGGCATTTATAATATACTAAAAATAAAAAATTTGTCAGATGCGGGAGCAGGGATTTGAACCCTGGTAGACCTGCGTCAACAGGTCCTAAGCCTGTCCCCTTTGGCCTCTCGGGCACCCCCGCTTAAAAAACGAAAGTGATACAGAAACCATTAAAAATCTTAACAAGTTTTTTAAATGCTCCGGCCGGGATTCGAACCCGAGTCTTCGGCTCGAAAGGCCGAAATGATTGGCCGGACTACACCACCGGAGCAATTGACAAATAAATTTAGTAACATGGGCCCAATGGGGTTCGAACCCATGACCTTCCGGTTATGAGCCGGACGCTCTACCTGGCTAAGCTATGGGCCCAAAAGCGCCATCGACAGGGCTCGAACCTGTGACCAATCGGTTAACAGCCGAACGCTCTACCTACTGAGCTACGATGGCATATAGATAACCCATTATCTTAACCAAATATAAACCCATGATTAAAAATCAAAAGACTTTAAACAGTAATTTATCGTATGTTTTTACTAGTATATAAAACTTATGTTTTTTCTACATTATTATGGAAAAAACAATACATCATAAGAAAAACACTATTAATTAGTTAGAACATACTAATATATAAATTTAATTAAATAGTTGAAAATATGGATTACAATATATTTGATATGATAAAAGAGGCTAATGAAATAACCCTAAAAAAACACTCCAATTTAGTAACGCTTGAGCGAGCAGTTTTTTTATCATGGTGGTGTGATAAAGGAGACTGTGCATTTTGCTATATGTCAACACAAAAAGATAAAATTAAAGATCCAAGAAAAGCCAGACGGAATGTCAGCAACATCTATGCCGAAGCCGAAATGTGCAAACGTCTTGACTGGAACATTGAATTTTTATCAGGAGGATATAAATCATTTACCACTTCAGAAATAAAAGAAATAGCCACTACAATTAAAAATATCACCGGAGATGGAGTCTGGTTAAATACAGGAATCACCGATGAACTTGCAGAATACGGATCTGAAATAAAAGGCATAACCGGTGCTGTTGAAGTTGCAAATCCTGAGATTCACAATAATGTATGCCCCTCCAAAAGCTTAGAAGACATCAGTAGTATGTTAGATACTGCAGGAGATTTAGGTTTCAAAAAGGCAATAACAATCATATTGGGTCTTGGAGAGACTTTGGATGATGTTGATTATGTTATTGAATATATTAAAGAACACAAAATTGACAGAGTGATATTTTATTCATTAAATCCTCACAAAGAAACTGTTTATGCAGATAAATCACAGCCCGCATCACTTTATTATGCGCAGGTAGTTGCCAGAGTTCGTTTAGAATTTCCGGATATTGAAATCATATGCGGCACATGGATTGACAATCTGGCAAACATTGGAATTCTGATTTTAAGTGGTGCCAATGGGATTACAAAATTCCCTCTTTTTAAAATGTTTGGAACAAAATATGGGAAAAGAGTTGAAGAAGAAGTTAAATGGGCAGGAAGAGAATTGAAAGGAACATTTACTGATAAAAGTAAGCTAGGTGAAATGAAAAGTGATGTTTCACCGGATTTGGATAAATTTATTAAAAGGTATATTAAAGAATCCCTTAAAAATAAATACTAAAAAACCGAATTTTAGATAATCTTTATAAGCCCCATATTATAAATATTATAATAATATAAATTTTTAAAAAAAAATTTCCAAATGGAGGAATTAATATTAGCGACGATTTTAGTATGATGTGTGGACTTGAAATCCACGTACAATTAGAAACTGAATCAAAATTATTCTGTGATTGCCCAACAAATTTTAATGAAGCACCTATTAACCAAAATATTTGTCCAGTTTGTTTAAATCAACCAGGTGCTAAACCACATCCAACCAATCAACATGCAATTGAAAATGCATTAATGATTTCTTTGATGTTGAACTGTAAAATAGATCAAGGTTTTACCTATTTTATGAGAAAACACTATGATTATCCGGATTTATCTTCAGGATATCAGAGAACTTCAGTTCCTATTGGTTATGAAGGCGAATTAAATGGAATCAGAATTAGAGAAATTCACATTGAAGAAGACCCAGGTCAATACAAACCGGACAGAGGTATTGTTAACTTTAACCGTTCCGGAATCCCTTTAGTAGAGATTGTTACCGAGCCAGACATAAGATCTCCAGAAGAGGCAAGGAACTTTTTAAAAGAAATTATTCGTGTTTTACAGTATAGTGGTGCTGCACGTGGAGAAAACTCAATGAAAGCAGACGTTAACGTTTCACTCAATGGCGGAAACAGAGTTGAAATGAAAAACGTTAACTCCATTAAAGGTGCATACAGAGCATTAAAATTCGAAATTGTCAGACAAAAAAATCTCATTAAAAGAGGAGTTGAAATCCCACAGGAAACACGTGCTTATATCGAAAGCCAAATGATTACTACAAGAATGAGATTGAAAGAAGATGCTGATGATTACAGATTCATCCCAGATCCAGATTTACCTCCAATGGAAATTCCTGATGAATTAATCCAAAAAGTAGCTGATATTATGCCTGAAGCTCCACACCACAAAGTGGACAGATTTGTTAAAGATTACGGTATTGATGAAGAAACAGCAAAAGTACTTACTTCCGAGTTGGATTTAGCTATTGCTTATGAAGAAGTTATAAAAGAAGTTGATTCAGTATTTGCTGCTAAATGGATGAGAGATGAACTTAAAAGAGTATTATCATATAACAAATTAGATTTTGCTGACAGTGGAATTAGCGTTGAAAATTTAATTGAATTATTTAAAATGCTTCAAGATAAAGAAATTACAACAAAAGCAGGTCAAAGAATCATCGAACAAATGCCAAATAATGATAAATCACCTAAACAAATAGCTGAAGAGTTAGGATTACTCGGTGTTGTAAAAGATGATGAAGTATTGGCTGCCGTTAAACAGGCTATTGAAGAAAATCCAAAAGCGGTCCAAGATTATCATGATGGACAAAAAGCTTCACTTAATTTCCTTGTTGGTCAAGTTATGAGATTAACCCGTGGAAAAGCTGATCCTGGTGAAACAGTCAAACTTTTAAAAGAAAATATCTAAGGAGTATTGAATATGGCAGAGAAGAAAACATTTGTAAAAGATTACATGACAAAAAATGTTATTAGTGTTTCTCCAGATACTCCGACAGAAGATATTATTACATTAATGAAACAGAGCCACCACAACAGTTATCCCGTTGTTGAAAATAATAAACTTGTAGGTATGGTCACCGCATTCGATATTATTGCTAAGGATTGGAAGGATTATGTCCGTGGAATGATGAGTACTAAATTAGTTGTCGCTAACGAAAATTTAGCTATAAATGATGCTTCCCGTGTAATGTTTAGACGCGGAATATCAAGAATGCCTGTTGTTGATGAGTCCGGAGCTCTTGTTGGAATTATTACAAACACAGATATGGTTCGCTCCCACATTGAAAGGTCAACCCCAAATAAAGTAGAATACTTTAAAAACACAATGGAACAATTATATGGTATTAAAACTACTTTAAAAAGGATGAAAGTACCGACTGAAAAATTAAGACCAACCCAGGACAGAGTTTATGCAGATGAACTTGAAGGAAGAAGTTATGAATTAAAAAAAGGTTTGGCAGAACCGGCAATTGTTGTAAAAACCGGAGACAGATGGATTTTAGTTGATGGACATCACAGAGCAGTAGCTTCTAAACAGATGGGTTGTGAAACTGTTGATTCATATGTGGTTGATTTAGGCCAAGATATCAAACTAGGTATGGAAAAAACTGCAGATAAAGCAGGGATTAAAAGATTTGAAGATATTACTATTATCGACGATGACCAACATCCATTAATAGCCATTACCGAAAGTATTCAGGATAGTGAATCCCATGGCGAATGAAAAAATAATAAGAGAAGTCTGGGAAGTTCTTGAAAGTAGAAGGGACAACCCAATAGACTCTTATACATCAAACATAATGCAAGACAGCGATAAGAAAGCTGAAGATAAAATACTCGAAAAGATAGCTGAAGAATGCGGCGAAGTATTGATAGCCAGTAAAAATGATGAAAATCTGGTTTATGAATCAGTTGACTTAATATTCCATACATTATTATTACTTGTCTATAAAGGAATAGACATCAATGAATTATTTGAAGAGTTTGAAAGAAGAAGAAAATAATTAATTTTTAAAATGGTTGGCTGTTAAATGAACAAATTCAATTTTTCTGTAGTTATAGCTGCATATAATTCAGATTTATGGATTAAAAAAACAATTAATAGCTTAATTAACCAAAACCTAGATTTTGAAAAAAATATTGAAATTATAATCGTTAATGATGGGAGTACAGATAATACCAGCCGCATTTGCCAGGAATATAAAGCCAAATATCCGAAAAACATCAAATATATTGAAAATGAAGAAAATTTAGGACCTGCCGCTGCCAGAAACATTGGCCTTAAAAAAGCCACAGGAAAATATGTCAACTTTTTAGATAGTGATGATTACATATCATCAAATACTTTTAACAGCATATTGAACTTTTTTAATGAATTTGGAAAGGAAGTGGATTTAGTTTCAATACCAATATACTTTTTTGGTGAAAATAAAGGAGAACATGTCCTTAATTTCAAGTATGCGAAAAAGAATAAAGTTGTTGACCTTATAGAAAATCCGAATTACATTCAATTATCCGCCGCATCCTGTTTCTTTAAAAGAGAAAGTATCGGGGATTTGAAGTTTGACACTAACCTTTCAGTATCTGAAGATGTTGTTTTTATTAACCAATTACTATTAAAAAAGCCAAAAATCGGTTATTGCAGGGATGGAAAATATTATTATCGGAAAAGAGAAGATAAAACATCATTAATTGATAATTCATCTTTTAAAAAAGATTACTTTAATGAACGTGCAAAACATTATTTTAAATTTATAATTGATAAAAGCATTGAACTATATGATGAGGTTCCTTCATTTATCCAATATACAATAATGTATGATCTCCAGTGGATGTTTGACATTTCATCAGTCAATAATATCCTAACAGTGGTGGAACTTAAAGAATTAAGAAAGCAACTTTATGAAATCTTACAATATATCGATGATGACGTGATATTTAACCAGAAAGATATTCCAAATATGTTAAAAGGCAACATATTATTTTTTAAACATAAAAAACTCAAAAATACACAGGAATATAAGAATATAGAAAAAACTGTTCTTAACAGATTAAAATTAAACACTGTATATATTGACGTTTTTGAAATCATTGACAATACCTTACACATTCTAGGTGATTTTCCAACAATGTACAATAATACAGTTGATGTTTATGTAAATGATAAAAAAATCGAATCGGAAGAGTTACAATTTCCACAGAGAGATAAATATAGTTTAAGTTATAAATATGGAACTAATTATTCATTTAAAGTAAAAATTCCATTAAATCCTGAAAAAAAATATGAAATTAAGTTTAAAAGCGATAATAAAGATGTTGGCGAATTATATATTGACTTTTCAAGACCGTGTAATTTTTCAAAAATCACAGGTTATGCAAAAACCAGGAATTATTTATCCCATCTTCATGACAATAAAATCATAATTAAAAGGAAAAAAATTAAAAATTGGTTAAATCTGGAGATAAAAACACTTTATTCTATGCTTAAAAAACGTGAAAAAGGATTTAAAACCGGAATTCCTTTAAGATTAATGTATTTATTAAGTTATCCATTTATGAGAAATAAAAGAATCTGGTTGTTTATGGACCTGCCCAATATGGCTGATGATAATGGAAGGCAGCTTTTTACATATGCTCAGGAAAAAGACTTCCATATTAAAAAATATTTTGTTCTGGATAAAAACAGTAAAGATTTGGAAGATATGAAAAAAATAGGGGATGTTTTACATTACAAATCAATCAAACATCGTTTTATTGCGTTATATGCTGAAAAAATAATTACTTCACATCCGGACAACAATATTATCTATCCATTTTGGGGAAATTATCCCTTCTTTGCAGGCCTTTTAAAATCATCAACAATATTTTTACAACACGGTATTACAAAGGATAACGTTTCATCATGGCTTAATGAATATGATAAGCATTTGCTAATGCTTGTAACTGCATCAAAACTTGAATACAAATCAATTTTTAAATATCCCTATAATTATAAAAAGGAAATTGTCAAGTTACTTGGTTTTCCAAGATTTGACCGACTGGAAAAACAGAAAGATGAAAGAAAAATATTAATCATGCCCTCATGGAGACGATATCTTAAATTCAAATCAAATGAATTCGTTTTAAATTCTCAATTTTTCAAGAAATTTAATTCCTTAATAAATAACGAGAAATTAATTGAAGCTTCAAAAAAATATGGTTACGAAATAGTGTTTAAGCCTCACCCTAATGTTTATGACTTCATTGATTTGTTTGATACAAACGACACTATTAAAATTGATTATGAACATGAAAAATACCACAACGTATTTAATCACGGGTCACTGCTAATTACCGATTATTCATCTGTTGCTTTTGATTTTGCTTATCTTAACAAACCGGTTTTATATTACCATTATAGTTCCGATTATCACTTTAATATAAATGAAAGTTACTTCAATTATGAAACTATGGGATTCGGTGAAGTTTGCAGAAGCGAAGATGAACTTGTAGATGAGATTATCGAATATATGAAAAATGAGTGTAAAATTAAAGAGAAATATGAAAAACGCATAAAGGCATATTTCCTCTTTACAGATAAAAATAATTCAATGCGAGTTTATGATGCTATCAGAAGACTTCCTAGGAAAGTTTAAACTCCATATTATACATCCCTCTTTTTAAAAAGGATTTTTTATTAAAGACTTTAAATCCTAAGCGTTCATATAATGCCTTTGCTTTCGTATTTCTAAAGTCCGCGTCCAGAATAACCCTTTTGTAGTTATTTTTTCGAGCATAACCTATGACTTCTCCAATTACTTTTGTTCCATAACCTTTTGATCTTTGACTTTCATCAATAGCCAAATCCGCAATGTAAAAATCCCCTTCTTTAACATCACAAATGACAAAATAATCCAAAATACCAACAATCAGCAATTTAATGGAGCTAAAATGAGTCTCAGGTTTATTATCATGAGTGTAAAACATTAACATTCCAATTAAATCTTCACCATCATAAATAACTTTAATGCAATCATCTTTTTTCAGGCTTTTTTCAATAGCTGAAACGGCATTTTCTTTTGAAGAAAAAAGCTTATCAAAGGTTCTGAAATCAACATCATAAATATATGTAGCGATTTTATTTGAATCATGAATTTCGGGATCAAATGTTACAAATTCCATATTATCTACTCTTAACAATAGTTAAAGCAAAAACAGCAGCTCCAAATCCGTTGTCAATGTTTACAACAGCAATTCCGGGAGCACATGACTGTAGCATTGAATCCAGAGCAACACGTCCACCTTCCCCAACACCATAGCCGACTGATGTCGGAACGGCAATAACTGGAATATCAACAAGGCCTGCCACAACTGACGGAAGTGCTCCTTCCATTCCTGCGCAGACAATCAAAACTTTAACCCCTTCTTTAATCATATGGGCAATCTGAGGGAATAGTCTGTGGATTCCTGCCACCCCAATGTCGTAAGATGTTATGGCTTCACATCTGCTTTCCTCAATGATGACCTTTGCTTCTTCAGCAACATTAATATCAGATGTTCCTGCAGTTATAATACCTATTTTAGCAATTGGTTCTGATTTATTTTCATTGACTTTAATTACTAAAATCTGGCCTTTTTTATTATAATCAAAAATTAGATCTTCAAGATAATCCAAATCTTTTAGAAGTTTCTCATATCTCTTGAGGGTCAACTTTGTAATAATGAGATTTTTAGGGTTTTCGCTTTCAAAGTATTTTTTAATGATTAACAGCAAATCTTCATAATCCTTACTTGGTGCAAAAACGGCTTCCGGAAAACCTGTCCTATTCTGGCGGTTACTGTCAAATTTAGCAACCTCATCCAACTCCAAAATAGTTTGAGACTTGATTAGGTTTTCTGCAGTTTCCAAATCAATTTCTTCGTTAATTAATTTTTCAAGTATTTCCCTCATAATACTAATTTAAGATTAAAGATATTAAAAAAACTTATGTTAAATTTTATTAATTATTAAGCCTAAATACTATAATATTTATGACAGCGAAAAAGATTTTAACTCAAGGAATTGTTCAGGGAGTTGGCTTTAGGCCATATGTATATAGATTAGCTACAGATTTAAATTTAAATGGTTATGTAAGAAATTTAGGAAATGTAGTTGAAATTATCCTTGAAGGAGACAATATTGAGTTATTTACTAAAAGATTGCAGGATGAACTGCCTCCGATTGCAAGAATAGATTCAATTGAAATTGCAGATATTGATGAAAGCAATTTTGATGAATTCAGCATTATTGAAAGTTCAGATTCCTATTCAGGAGTTAGTGTCATTCCACCAGACATTGCAATCTGTGACAGCTGCCTTGCCGAAATCAGAAATCCTGCAGACAGGCGCTATAAATATCCTTTCAATGCATGTACTGATTGCGGTCCCAGATTTACCGTCATCGATTCCGTCCCATATGACAGGGACAAAACATCAATGGACGAATTTCCATTATGTGACGAATGCCTGGTTGAGTATAAAAATCCCCTTGACAGACGTTACCACGGCGAAGCAATCTGCTGCAGTGACTGCGGACCTCAAATGGCAATTTACAAAAAGGACAAATTAATTGATTGTGATAATCCTATCAAACTGGGGGCTGAAAAATTAAAAGATGGTGAAATTTTAGCCATAAAAGGAATCGGAGGAACACATCTTGTTGTTGATGCCTATAATGATGATGCGATAAAGGAATTAAGATCCAGATTAAACAGACCTAATCAGGCTTTTGCTGTTATGAGCAGCGATTTAGAATCAGTACAGAGATATGCTCAGATGTCAGAAAATGAAATTAGGACAATCACTTCAAATAAAAGGCCTATCGTTATTTTAAAGAAAAATAAAAATTACAATTTTCCTGAAAGCTTATCTCCCGGCCTGCACAATATTGGCGTGATGCTTCCATATTCGCCAATGCACTATCTTCTTTTTGATGAGGGAGAAATCGACACTTATGTCATGACTTCGGCCAATATTCCCGGAGAGCCAATGATGATTGACAACACAGAAATCATTAACGGCATCAGTGATTATTCACTTGTCCATAATCGTAAAATATTAAACAGATGCGATGATTCTGTTATCAGATTTAGAAATAATGAATTATCATTTATCCGCCGTTCCAGAGGCTATACTCCAGAACCTTACACAATCAACTATGATGTCAACGATTTGAATGTACTGTCTCTTGGTCCAGAACTTGATGTTACATTCTGTCTTGCAACTGGTGCAATTGCATACCCATCACAGCATATCGGAAACACGAATAAATTAAAGACACTTAATTTCCTTAAAAATTCAATCAAGCATATGAAAAGAATTACAAAGATATGTGATATAGATGCAGTTGCATGCGATTTACACCCACAGTTTTTTACAACGAAATTAGCATATGAATTCGGAGTCGAAGTAATTCCAGTTCAGCACCACCATGCACATGCCGTGGCACTGGCAAATGATCACAACATTAAGGAAATGATAGTGATAGCTGCAGACGGAACAGGCTATGGTGATGACCACACAAGCTGGGGTGGAGAAATTCTTTATACAGACATAAAAAGCTATGAAAGAATGGCTCACTTAGAAAGACAGAAAATGCCCGGGGGAGACCTTGCAACAAAATATCCGATTCGTATGCTTTTAAGTATTTTAAAAGATGAAGAATTAATTAAAAATTATATGAAGTACTTCAAATATGGAGAAATGGAAATTAAAAACATATTCAAACAGCTTGATGCAGGCATTAATGTTGGTGTGACAACAAGTACGGGCAGAGTCCTGGATTCTGTTTCAGCCGCTTTAGAAATATGTAATGAAAGAACTTATGAAGGGGAAGCATCAATGAAACTGGAATCTGCAGCATATTATTCAACCAATGAACTGGAACTGCCCATGATTATTGAAAAAGATACATTAAATACTACAGAAATTTTAAAGGAAGTTGTAAATCTTTATTTGAAAGGACATAAAAAAGCAGACATAGCAAATGCCGCTCAAAAAACAATAGCTGTAGGATTAAGCGAACTTGCAATTCAGTCCGCAGATAAAAAAGGAATATCCACCATCGGTGCTACCGGAGGAGTATTTTACAACGAAGCCATTACAGATGCCGTTAAAAATTACATTAAATCAAAGGATTATAATTTTATCCAGCATAAAAATACCTGCTGTGGAGACGGTTCAGTCAGTTTAGGTCAGGCAATAGTTGCAAAAACAAGAGATGATTAAAAAAAGAGAAAAAAAGATTATAACTAATACAAATTAAGAAAATTTTCTAACTTTTTAGAGTTCTTTCAAGTATATATTCTGCTCTTGCCTTGAGATTATCATATAATCTGATTTGATTTTTCAATTCTTCAAGAGCTTCCATTTGACCATTGTCAAGTCTTTTTTCGATATCCAATAATTTAGACCATTCGTCACCTGACGGCAATTGCAATGTATCTTTAGTATCGAAATTTACGTCAAATGAGTTTTTATTGATTGTAATTTGTATAGTTACCTCGTTATCCAAATCATAATATTTACGCGGTCTTCCCCTCAGTATCTTTTTATATGAAGAGTTCAATATTCCCACTTCTTCCATAGCCCTCAAGTGAGCAATTACCGCTTTTTGACCAACATTCAGTTCATTAGAGATTTCACTTACAAACATTGGTTCCTGTCTTAAGAGGTCTATTATATCTCTTCTAGTTTTACAGCCCATTACGTCTAAAATATCTTCTTTATCAATATCGCCAAGATCGCTTCCGTAATTTCCCCGGATTTCAATACTTTCCGAAGAGGAATTACCCTTATTCTGGAACTTGGCATTCCGTTTAATATCATTTGTATCAGTCATGATTATACATTATGTCAAATCATTTATATAACTTTTTGTTACTATAATAATTATCATGAAAATTTTAAAATAACATTTTAACAGAAAAAACCGAAACCTTTATATAACCTTTTGTTACTATAATAATGTAGGAGAAAGATAACTTTTTGTTACTTTAATATTTGGTTTCAAAAACTCGGAGTAATAACTCTTTATGTCCATAAATTCCTAAAAACTAAATTATTGAAGTTCAAAAATAGTAATTCTCTGCCGTGAGTTATTACAAAGAGTTTTTAATAAAAAACAGGGTGAGTTAATGGCAAAAAAGAAAGAAGAAAAAGAAGTTGAAGAAACAAAAGATCTTCAAGAGGAGTATGATAAACTTCTTGAGGAGTTAGCCAAAAAAGATGAAGAGATATCCTCCCTAAAAGAAGACCTCGAAAAACAAGAAGGCGAAACTCAGGAATATGTCTCATTATCCCAAAGACTTCAGGCAGATTTTGAAAATTTCAAAAAGATTACCGATAAAAGAAATGTTGAAATTGTAAAATTTGCAAATGAAAATCTCATCAAAGAATTCCTTGATTGCTATGAAGATTTGGAAAGATCCCTTACAATCGAAAATGATGAAGATTTCAGAGAAGGTGTCGAGTTAATCTATAATAAATTTAAAGACGTCTTAACCAAAGAAGGAGTTGAAGAAATTCCTGCAAAAGGAGAAAAATTTGACTTGAACAAACATGAAGCATTAATGGTTCAGGAAAGTGAAGATGTTGAAAACGGATATATTATAGATGAGTTAATGAAAGGATACATGTATAAAGATAAAGTTTTAAAATACTCAAAAGTAATTGTTTGTAAAAAATAATCATGCTTATTAAATAATTTAATTAATTAAAAAATTGGTGATAATTATGTCAGATAATAAAAAAGAAAAAATCATTGGAATCGACTTAGGTACAAGTAACTCTGCAGCATCTGTACTTGTAGGAGGAAAACCAACCACAATCCCTTCAGCAGAAGGAGCAAGTCAATACGGTAAATCATTCCCAAGTTATGTTGCATTTACTGAAGACGGACAAATGTTAGTTGGTGAACCAGCAAGAAGACAAGCTGTTACAAACCCTGAAAATACCATTAGTGCAATCAAAAGATTAATGGGTACCGACAAAAAAGTAACTGCAAACGGAAAACAATACTCACCACAGGAAATCTCAGCATTCATCTTGCAAAAAATCAAAAAAGATGCTGAAACCTTCTTAGGTGAACCTATTGAAAAAGCAGTTATTACCGTACCGGCTTACTTCGACGACAACCAAAGGACTGCAACCAAAGACGCAGGTACCATTGCAGGATTGGATGTTGTAAGACTCGTAAACGAACCTACCGCAGCAAGCCTCGCATACGGTTTAGACAAACAGGATGACGATGATATCAATATTATGGTATACGATTTAGGTGGAGGTACCTTAGACGTAACCATTATGGAATTCGGTGGTGGAGTATTTGAAGTAAAATCCACAAGCGGAGACACTCAACTCGGTGGTACCGATATGGATAACGTATTACTCAATTACTTAGCTGATGAATTCAAAGCAAAAGAAGGAATTGATTTAAGAGATAACGATCAAGCAGTACAAAGATTAAGAGAAGCTGCTGAAAAAGCAAAAATCGAATTATCCACTACCTTAACTACTGAAGTTAACTTACCGTTTATTGCAATGGGATCTGATGGAACTCCTAAAAACTTAATTGAAAGCTTAACAAGAGCTAAATTAGAAGAATTAGTTGACGGAATTGTTCAAAAATCAGGTAAACCAATGCAACAAGCATTAGATGATGCTAAAATGAGCAAAAATGAAATTAACAAAATTATCTTAGTTGGTGGACCTACCAGAATGCCATGTGTACAGTCATTTGTTGAAAAATTCATAGGCAAACCAGTTGAAAGAGGAATCGACCCAATGGAATGTGTATCCATGGGAGCAGCTATTCAAGGAGGAGTATTAGCTGGAGAAATTAAAGACTTAGTTCTTTTAGATGTAACTCCATTATCATTAGGTATTGAAACCTTAGGTGGAGTATCAACCACATTAATCGAAAGAAATACTACCATTCCTACCAAGAAAAGCCAAATCTTTTCAACTGCAGCAGACAATCAGCCATCTGTAGACATTAATGTATTGCAAGGTGAAAGAAGAATGGCTGCAGATAACACATCTTTAGGCCGTTTCCAATTAGTCGGAATTCCACCTGCACCAAGAGGCGTTCCACAAATTGAAGTAACCTTCGATATTGATGCAAACGGTATTATTAACGTAACTGCAAAAGATAAAGGAACCGGTAAAGAACAAGCTATTACAATTACTTCTTCCACAAAATTATCTGATGAAGAAATCGAACAAAAAATCAAAGAAGCAGAAATGAATGCTGAAGCAGATAAGAAAAAACAAGAAGAAATTGAAGTAAGAAACAATGCAGACTCATTAATTTACACATCTGAAAAAACAATTGAAGAACTTGGAGACAAAGTTTCCGAAGATGAAAAATCAAATGTTGAAAAATTAGTTGGTGAGTTAAGAGAACTCATAGCTGGAGACGATATCGAAGCTATTAAATCAAAAACCGAAGAATTAGAAAAAGTAGTCCAGGAAATTGGTGCAAAAATCTATCAGCAAGCACAGGCTGAAGCACAAGCTCAACAGGCAGCTGGTCAAGATCCAAATGCAGGAGCTCAAGCTCAGGATGCACCTTCAGATGATGATGACACCATTGACGCAGACTACGAAGTAAAAGATGATTAGATTTATGAAATAAATGTTTTGTCTCAGCGTAGGTAATCAGAATCAGAATCAATAAAATTAAACTAACAACGAGATGAAACATTTTTATTTTTTTATCTAATTTTTTTTAAACAAATTTCAAGGTGAATAAATGGCAGAAAAGCGAGATTATTACGAAGTCCTTGGAGTCGATAAAACAGCTGATGAAAAGGAAATTAAGAAAGCTTATCGTAAACTGGCTATGAAATACCATCCGGACGTAAGTGAAGAGGAAGGTTCAGAAGAAAAATTCAAAGAAATAAGTGAAGCTTACGCAGTATTGTCTGATGACGAAAAACGTCAAAGATACGATCAGTTCGGTCATGCCGGAATGGATGGATATACCGCTGAAGACTTCTATCAAAATGTAAACTTTGATGATATATTCCAAGGATTTGATATTGGTAATATCTTCGATTTATTTGGTTTTGGTGGAGGTTCACGCTCAAGAGGCAGAACAGGTCCACAAAGAGGATCCGATATTTACACTGATGTTCATATAACTCTTAAAGAGGCGTTCCATGGCTGTGAAAAAGAAATTAAGGTCACAAGAAGCGAACTTTGTCCAACATGTAACGGTTCAAAATCAAAACCTGGCCATGATCCTGAAACCTGTCCGACATGTAAGGGAACCGGCCAAATAAAAGAGGTCAGCAACACATTTTTAGGCCAGATGGTTAATGTAAGACCATGTCGTCAATGTGGAGGAACAGGTAAAATAATTACTGAACCATGTGATAAATGTCGTGGAAAAGGTAGTGTCAGAAAAACCAAAACAATTAAACTCGAAATACCTGAAGGTGTTGATGAAGGAAATCACTTAAGAGTTTCCGGTGAAGGAAACTGCGGTGAAGCACCAGGCCTTGAAGGAGACCTCATTGTATCCGTTCACATTAAAAGAAATAAGTTTTTTGAACGTCAGGGAGATCACCTATACTACGAACAGCAAATCAGTTTTCCTCAAGCAGCATTAGGTGATGTAATAAGCATCCCAACAATCGAAGGTAAGGAAGTAGAGTTTAAAGTAACTCCAGGAACCCAAAGCGGAACAGTATTTAAATTAAAAGGTCAGGGAATGAACTCAGTGAGACACAAAGCAAGAGGAAACCTTTATGTTACCGTAACTGTTGTTGTTCCTAAAAAATTAAACTCCAAACAAAAGAAATTATTAAATCAATTTGCCGAAATCAGCGGAGAAGAAATTAAACACGTTGAAAAAGGCTTAAAAGACAAATTCTATTTTTAACAATTAGTTTAACTAGTAAATATATGATTAACCAGTTAATTTTTCATGATTTTCTAAAAAAATTAAATAAAACTTACTAGTAAAAATTAAATTTACTAGTTAAATTTTTATAATATCAAAAAAATATAAAATATTACTTACTTATAAAAATGAAATTTACTAGTAAAAAAATAATTTATTGAGATGTTTAAAATGAAAATAATGCCCATTACTATACCAAAAGATATCGATAAATATTTTTTCAATAGACAAAAAGATATTAAAAAGATTAATATGTATCTATCCATGTTAGAAGAGGACATACCTAATCAAATATTAATAACTGGATATAGAGGAGTTGGCAAAACTTTTTTACTAAAAAAGATACTTCAAGACCAAGATGAAAAATTTCTCACAGCATATATTGATTTATCCAACATATATGCTAGACAAAGAACTGATTTAACCGAAGAAGAAGTAATGAAAGAAATTTTATTTTCAATCAAAAATACAACATCAAAAAATAAAAAAATGCATGAAAAAATTAAAGATTCCATAAAAATGTTTTTAAAACAACTAAAAATAAAAGATTATGATTTTGATAATCCTATTGACATATTTGATATTCCAATACCTCTAATAAAAGACAATTATGAGAAACTAAGTAAATTTGTAATGGAATTACCTCAAAAAATTGTTGATTCCACTGAAGACATTAAAGGATTTATAATTGTTATAGACGAATTTCAATTATTACAATCAGTTAAAAGTCCTGAAGCTTTTTTTTGGTTAATTAGAAGTTATTCGCAAATACAATATAATGTAAGTTATATATTCACAGGTTCCGTTTCAAAAACATCTGAAATTATATCCATGCTTAACGGTCAAACCGGCGCATTTGGTGGTAGAATGATTCAGATTGATATTGAACCATTTACACGGGAAGAAACAAAAAGATATATTGATGAAAGGTCCAATAATATAAAATTTAATGATAAAGGTTTCAATAAATTCTATGAATGTACAAGAGGAATACCCATTTATATCAACTCATTATGTTCAATACTACCAGGAAATCAAATTTGTGATGAAAATATTATTTTAGAAAATATAAAACTCAATATTGATCAGATTGCAATAATGTGGATTTATGTCTGGGGAAGATTGAGCGTTCAAGAACGTGAAATAATACTTACTCTTATTGAAAATGATGGAGCAAACTGGACATTATTACTTAATGAATTAAATTATTCTAAACCAACAATTTCAAAATATCTCGATTCATTGTCAAATAAAGGAATAATTGAATATGATTTCAATAAAAAATACATAATTTCAGATAAAATGCTTAAAACTTGGTTAAAAACAAAATATGAACAAAATGGAAGATATCCTCTATAGCAAATATTACTCCATTATTTTTAATAATATTCAACAATATTTGGAACCGATTATCTAATGTTGTTCTTAAAAAATTAAACTCCAAACAAAAGAAATTATTAAATCAATTTGCCGAAATCAGCGGAGAAGAAATTAAACACGTTGAAAAAGGCTTAAAAGACAAATTTCTTTTATTTTATACCACCATCATTGAAAAAAATGACTGAGATAATGCGAAAAAAAATCACTAATTTTAATTGAATATTTGATTAAAAAAATTGATGCTTGCTAATGCATCTATTAAAATTAATAATGCTAATTTTATAATAATTAATTGATAGTTGAAAAATAGCAAATTTAAATTATGTTATCTACATGAAAAAAAGAAAAAGTGAGAAGTTAATTAAAACTTCCCATTTTAAGCCGTTACAGTTACAGTATTTGAAATTGCTGCATTACCATATACAGATGTAATAATGTACTGACCAGGCATTAAGTTAATGTTTAATTTTGCAATACCATCA
>ONIK01000052.1 GCA_900317865.1 uncultured Methanobrevibacter sp.
CTGTGAAATGAACGGAATCATCAAAGACACCCTCAAAGAAAACATTGAATGGATGATGGGTGGAGAAAAAATGGCTAACGCTGAAAAAAGAGAAGCTTCTGAAAAAGCTCAAGAAGCTGGAATTGAAACCGCTGCTGATTTCTTCAGAGAAAGTTCCAAAGACGAAGGTCGTCACTACAAAATCTTAGAAGGTATTTTAGAAAGATACTTCTAGATTCAAATTGAAAGAATTTAATAATTCTTTCCTTATTTTTTTATTATAAATTTCCATTAGATGATAACTTACATCTAAAGCATAATTAGACATTAAGAAAATTTTTAGAAAATAATAATTAATGAAATTTTCTTGTCTCTCTTTTAGTTCATAAGTAGAAAATTAGACTTTAAAAAGTTTTATAATGTATTATTCTAAAACTAATTATCATGAATGAATTTGAACCAACATTACTCCCATTTAATAAATATAAAGATGGCATATCTGTTGATTATGAAAAGGTCCCATTAAATCAATTATTAATTAATAAAATATGCAATAATAATTTTGATTCGAATTTATTAATTTTAGCTGCTATTTGTATAACACTAACGAAGTACACTAACTCCACAGAAATTTTTATCCGCGTAAACAATATTCCATTAATATTTAATGATAAAAATAGGGATAAAACCGTATTTGCGTATATTAATACTATTCAAAAATATTTAAATGAATCTCCCGATGTTAATAATGAATCATATTTTAATATTATTTTTGATGGTGTTGATGTTGAGGACGAAGGCATAAACTTATTTGTTTGTAAAAATTCATTAAATTTAAAGTTTGATTCGAATAAATACACTAATTATTATATTAAATCATTTTTAAAAAGTATAAATAGAGTTATTAAACAGTTTGATAAATATGATATTAGGAAAATTAAAATTAAAGATATTGCTCTTAGAAATGAAGAACCTGTTCCTGATTTTAAATTAAAAAGAAATCCCCTAGTCAATGAATTATTGGAAGCACAAACCAATAAAACACCGGATAAAATTGCTTTAAGGATAAGCGGTGAAAGTTATACTTTTAGAGAGGTTAATGATGAAGCAAATAAAATAGCTAATGGATTGATTAAAAGAGGATTAAAAGAAGGAAGTTCTATTGCCTTCCTACTTGAACGAGAAAAAACTCTCATTACAGTATTTTTAGGAATTATAAAAGCCGGTTGTGTTGCAATTCCTTTAGATACTAATTTTACTCCTGAAAAATTAAAATACATTATGGAAAACAGTGAGGCAAAATATATAATTACATATGAGAATATGGATGATGCAATAAATCCTATGGATTTAATTAATGAATCTGATGCGAGTTTTCCTAAAGTTAATTTAAAACCTGATGATCCCATTTTTCTTCTCTACACATCAGGGTCAACCGGTAATCCAAAAGGAGTTATTTCCACACACTGCGGAATATCCAATTTAATCAGTGTTCATATCAAGACCAACTATAAGAAGCTGCTGTCAATTTCTTCAATAGCTTTTGATATTTCAGAAGAGGATATTTTAGTTTCCTTAACTAATGGCATAGAGTTAATTTTTGCAAATGATGAGGAAATAAAAGATATCGTATTATTATCTCGTTTAATTGAAGATACTTCACCAGAATTTGTTAATATAACTCCTTCAAGGTTCCTTTCATATATTCAAGTCCCTGAATTTTGCAATGCATTAGGTAAATTTGCAGGCATTGGCTGTGGGGGAGAACATTTCACAAAAAATGTTTATAATGAGATTCAAAAATATGGAGATATTGATGTTTATAACGGTTATGGTCCTTTAGAAACTAGTTTGACATCAAATTCTAAAAAAATTATTAATCCAAACTATATTACCAATGGAAAACCTCTTTTAAATTATATTACTGATGTTCGTGATATTGATAGAAAATTATTGCCTTATGGAGTCATTGGGGAGCTGTATATCGGTGGTGTTGGTGTCAGTAAAGGTTATTATAAGTTAGATGAAAAAACAAAAGAATCATTTATTAAAATTAATGGCGTGAATTATTATAAATCAGGAGATAATGCTATTCAGCTTCCATCAAATGAAATAATAATTAAAGGAAGAATCGATAATCAAATTAAATTAAGGGGTCAAAGAGTAGAGCCTGAAGAAATAGAACAGGTAATTCTAAAATATGGAAAAATCGAGAATGCTGTTGTTATGATTCAGGAAGTAAATAATGAAAATCATTTATGTGCTTATTTGATAAGTAATGTTAAAATTGATGTTAATGATTTGAGAAATTATTTGGCCAGTATACTTTCACAATACATGGTTCCAACATTTATTATCCAGTTGAATAAATTTCCAGAAACTACGAGTGGTAAAATTGATAGAAAACGTTTTCCTAAACCAAAAATGGAAACTGAAAAGATAAAACCTGTAAATGATGTTGAAACGGTATTGTATAATTTCTGTTGCAATATATTAAACTTAAAGGATTTCGGAGTCACTGATAATCTATTTAAAATGGGATTTACATCTCTTACAATAATGAAACTGAATTCAGATATTTATCATGAATTTAATATATCTTTAAAACACTCTGATTTAATGGATAATCCCACGATAAGGGAAATATCAAAATTGCTTAATTATCCTAATGAAATAGAAAAAATAGAAAAAATCGAACCTGTAAGTTCAAATAAATATCCAATGTCTTCTCAACAAAAGAGATTGTATGTTCTTTATTGTAAAAATCCAAATTTAACCAATTATAATTTACCATATGTAAGAAAATTTAAAAAAGTTTTGAATGTTAATAAACTGGAAAATGCAATCAATAAAGTGATTGATGCTGAAGAAATACTTAGGACATCCTTGCATTTGGAAAATGGAGAATACATACAAAAAATCCATGAACATAGAAACATTAAGGTTGATTTTGTAAAACTAGAAGATACAATTGATATTAATGAAATTTTTCATAGTTACATTCACCCATTTAATTTGGAACATGAGCCACTGCTTAGAATAAAAATTGTAGAATATAAAGGTGAAACTTACGTTTTTAGAGATATGCACCATATTCTTGGTGATCAAATCAGTAACGATATATTATACAATAAAATCAAAGATGCATATTATGGTAAGCCCGTTTATCCGCAAAGAATTCAATATAAGGATTATACTTTTTGGGTTAAAAAACAGCAAAATGCTGAAGCAGAATATTGGAAAAATAAAACGGTTTCCTATGCGGGAAGTTTAATTTATGCTGATTTCAAAAGGCCATTAATCCAAACGTTCCAGGCAGAAAAAATTTCACATCATTTAGATAAAAAAACTATAGAAAAACTTGCCATGGTCAATAATACGACCATCTATAAATTGTTACTTTCACAATTCATAATCTTACTTCACAAATATATTCATGAAGACAATATTCAAATTGGAACTATAACAAGCGGAAGAACACATCCAGACATTCAAAATACTTTAGGAATGTTTGTAAATACACTGCCCTTCATTCAGTCAGTATCTGATGAAGATACTTTAAAAGAAACTCTAATTAAAACTGAAAAGGAAATATCTAATTTATTTGCTAATCAAAATTATACGATTGATCAGATAATTGCAGATCACAAGATACCAATAAGCGATTCTCAAAATCCATTATTTAACATTCTATTTTTACAAAATACCTCCGATAATTTTGAAAGCAATGTAGAATCGGATGAATTAAAATTTGAATTAACCTGCGGATTAAAAAATAGTAAATCTGAATTGACAGTTGAATTTTATTATAACCCTAATGTATATTCCTTTGAAAAGATAAAATACCTACTTGACCATTATATCTATTTAATTGACAACATTGATAAAAATATTGATAAAAAAATAAAAGATATAAAAATATTGTCTCCAGAATATGAACAAGAGATTATAAAAATAGCCGGCTTTAAAAATGAAATAAAGCATGATCCGATATGTGTTTCATTTAAAAAACAGGTAGAGAAAAATCCCTCAAAAGTTATTTTATCCGATGACAAAATCTCTTTAACATATACCGATTTAAATTTAAAAACAAATAGTTTAGCAAATTATCTTAGAGATAAAATTGGTGTTAAAAAACAGGACAGGATAGTGCTATTTGCAAATCGTAGCATAGAATCTGTATTGGCTTTTTTAAGTATTTTAAAATTAAATGCAATTTATGTTCCTGTTAATCCCCTTGCCCCTAAAGAAAATATAAAGTATATAGTTGAGCAAGTTAAGGCAAACGTACTACTGACAAACATTGATCTGGATTTAAAAAATGTGAACATTGTTGATTTAAGACAGGAATCCCTATACAATTACGATAATTGTGGAATAGAATCAACATTTGACGGTTATTTCAGCATAATCCATACTTCAGGCACCACTGGAGTTCCGAAAGGAGTGAAACTCACTCATAAAAATATAGAAAACTTCTTAATCACGGCCGAAGATAAATTCCTAAGTAAAAACTGTGAAGTGTTTTACCATACAACAAATATATACTTTGATACATCATTATTTGAAATAATCTTTCCAATATTAAATGGAATAGAACTACATGTCATAAATCATAATTATGATTTTTCCAAAGTCCCAGAATATATTTTAAAACAAAAAGCTATGTTAAATACAGTTCCCGCTAAATTAACAATGTTTTTAAAACTTGTTAACTTTGATAATGTAATGAAAAGTATTGCCCAATTAATACTTGCAGGCGAAGTGTTAACCAAAAATTTAGTTAAAATTCTTCAAAACTATAATACTGTAATTTATAATGCTTATGGCCCCTGTGAAGCTACCATATTTGCAAGTATTAAAGAAATTGTCTCTTCAAATGAAATTTCTATTGGAAAGGCTAATATCAATACTCAAATTTATATTTTAAATAATGAAAGACAACTGTGTCCATTTTGCATTCCCGGAGAATTGTGCATTGGCGGAAAGCAGGTATCAGAAGGGTATTTAAATAACCCTGATTTGACTGATGATATCTTTATCGAAAATCCATTTGATGAAGGTAAATTATACTGTACCGGTGATTTAGCATACCTTGGAACTGATGGCGATATACATTTCATTGGAAGAATTGACTCACAAATTAAACTTAACGGCCAAAGAGTGGAAATTGATGAGATTAATACGCAAATAGAGAAAAACACTAATATCAAACAAGCCATAACAATCCCAAATTCAGATAAAACACAGTTATACTCTTATATTGTATCTGATAAAATTATTGATATTGATAAATTATTGAATGATTTGGAACTTAATTTAATCCCATTCATGATTCCTTCTTCAATAATCCAAATTGACTCAATTCCAATAAATAAAAATGGAAAAATTGATTATAAAAAATTACCGAAACCTAAAGTGCGAAAAAACAGATATGTGCCTCCTACTAACGATATTGAAAAATCTATTGTTGAAGTTTGGGAGGATGTTTTAGACATTACACCTATTGGAATAAATGATGATTCCTATCAATTGGGCATGGATTCAATTAAAGCTATACGTATTGTTTCATTACTTCAAAATAAAGACATTATTTGTAATACAAAAGATATTTTAAAATATAAAACTCCTTATATGTTAGCTAAAAATGTTGTAGATAAAACATCAGTTTCCCATGATTCCATAGAAGGTATTGTAGATTTACTCCCTATACAAAGTTATTTCTTTGATTATATCAATAAAAATGAATACTCACAACATTTTATTTTGAAATCCAGTGAAAATATTGATGTTGAAATACTGCAAGATGCATTAAATGAATTACTAAACATACATGATATGTTACGTGCCAGCTATAAACTTGAGGAAAATATTCCAGTTCAAAGAATTTCCCCATTGAATGAATGTATTTATGAAATAAATGAATATGATATATCTGAAGATTTTGATGAGAAAGTTAATGAGATTTATAACAAATCTCTTTCTTCATTAAATATTGAAAATAAATTAATTGATGTAAATCTTATTCATGATGATGAAGATTACCTTCTTTTGGTTTTCCATCATTTAATTATAGATGGCATTAGCTGGAATATACTTCTTTCTGATTTAAGCAAAATCTATCTCGGATTAAAAGAATGTGAGGAATTTAACATCAATAAACCTTATCCATATAAAAGATGGGTTAATGATGTAAAAGAATTGGTAAATAACATTTCTCCAGAAGAAAAAGAGCATTGGACTGAAGTAAATGATTTGTTGGATGATTCAGAAATTAAAGGAATTGGAAATAGCTTTAATTTCAGAGTTAACGTCAAATATGATGTTGATAATTTATTAATGTTAACTGAAGAGGAATATTTGGCTTTGGCAATAGCACGTGCATATAAAAAGACTTATGGTCGAGACATTATATTTAACCGTGAATCATATGGTCGTGACGAAAGTATTGCGGATTTAAATAGGAGTGTAGGTTGGTTTACTAGTCAATATCCAGTAGTTATTGATATAAGTAGTGATTATGAAGATATTTCTATAATAAAAGATGTTTATAAACTTAAAACAGCATTTAGAGGAATAAAAAATTTAGGATTGAATTATTCTTCACTCATATACACCACTAAAGAATTGGAATATAAACACTGCCCAGTTACACTAAATTTCTTAAGTACTGAATTTGTATTTAAAAATCAACTGTTTGAATCTGTAAATTATAAATTTACCAAAGATAATGAAGTAAACACTGAGGTTTATGGGATTGATTTAAATATTGATCGTACAAATGATTTTTATTATATCGAAGGAGATTATCCAAAAGATACTTTTATTGGAGATGGAATTGATGAATTCATTGAAGATATTAAATCCGAATTAGAATTCATTGGAAATTATAAGTTTAAAGACGATAACATTATTTGTAATTTATCCGAACCCCAATTGGAAGTTTATTTAAATGAAAAGGAAAATGATATGGGAACAGCTTATTCTACTTGGGAAATTGTTGAATGTCCTTTAAATAAATCAATGGATGAAATTAAAAGTGCAATTCATGCTTTAATCAATAAACATCCTATTTTAAAAGGACGTATTTTAGATGATGAATGTATGCCCCTTTTAATATGTGACAGTTATCCATTAATTGAAATTAGCTACAATGAAGATTATTCAAGCCTTATTGAAAGATTTGACCTAGAAAAATATCTTGCCCGTTTTTTTATAATCAATAAAAATGATTGCAGATTCATATTTTATGATATTCATCATGTTATTAATGATGCTGTAGGTTTCAATATAATTAAAAATGATTTAGCTGATGCGTTTGAATATAAATTAGATTCTACCATAGATTTAGGATTTGTTCAGGCAAGCCATGATTCATTCGCATCCCAATTCACGTCCGGTTATGAATCGGCCCATGAGTTCTATGCTGAAAAATTATCAAATATAAAAGAAGTTAATTCACTGCAAAAGGACCCTAATGGTTTCAAGATGATGGTTTCACTTCCAATTCATGGTGTTCGAAGTAACGTAGAAAGATTTACACGAGATAATAATATTACCGTCGGTACTTTCTTAAATGCTGTTTTTGCTTATACATATTCACGTTTTATTAAAAGCACTAAGATCTGCTATAATTTTGTTGAGCATGGACGTCATGAAACCTATGCTAAAAATGCTTTAGGAATGTTCGCCCGTACGATTCCAATTTTAACTGATTGTAAAAACGACAGTGTCAAAAATTATTTAAGTTATTTTTCAGATTTAACATTAAATTCCATGTTGAATAGTGTTTATCCATTCAGATTACTTGCTGAAGAATTTAATTTGAACAATGAGGTATTATTTGAATATAATTTTGATTTAAATGATGTACAGAATATTAAAGAAGACATTATTATTAAAGAGGACATTATTGATGCATTTTCACAATTTTTCTGCATAATTAATGATTTGGATGATGGTTATGTGATTCATGTGAAACATACCGATAAGTTTTCAAAATCTACCGGAATTGATTTTGTCAAATTATATGCTAAAATACTAAAACAAATGTTAAATAAAGAAAATTTAAAAGAAATTATTTGATTTCATCAAGATGCATTTTTCGTTTAATGTTATCTTTATAAACAATCAGTATTGTAACCGATATTAAATTTAAAATAACAAAAATTAAGAAATACGCCATAAGTCCATTTGTTGGAATGTTAAAACTAAATGATAAATCTGATAACATTTTTCTCTCTGCTGGAAATAATATTGATAATAATCCAGAAAAATACATTCCAGCAGCACGGGTTGCTGTAAATAATCCGAAAAATAGTTGATAATATTTTTCAGGTGCTAATAAACCAACTAAAGAATAACCAGAAATGGAAAAAAATAATTCAGATAATGCTACAAACATCTCGAAAATTAAAATCCAAATAAAACTAATTTTATCTAAAGGCAAGGCATTCATGTCTAAAAAATAGCCTAAAACACTTAGCATTAAAAAACAAAATGTCATTATGAAGAATGCAGTTATTGTTCTATTAATAAATCCAAATTCAATATTTCTTTTATCCAGCACATTGTTAAACTTTATAAATAGGGGGCTCAAAAGTAAAATAAAAATTGGATTAAGAATGAAAAATAATTGAACAGGTAACTCAAAGGACAAAAATTTCCTATCAACAGATAAATCAAGGAAAAAAACCATCCCTATATTAAATTGAGCATATGCAACTCTGTAAAAAATAATGATTAATAAAAATAATAAAAATGCAGTTATTCTATCTCTTTCAATAATACTCATCGAATTATTAAATAAAACCAATTTTTTTCTTAAAGACATTTGTTTAATCTCAAAAATACTTTTTGAAGAAATTTTACTTAGCAAGTTATTGAAATTGGGAGTTATATTATTCAGTGGACGTTTATCTTCCATTAAATTGTCTTCATTATCAACCAAATATTTATTCTTCAATAGGAAAAATACAATCAATCCAACTATTGAAATAAATCCAAATAGCAGAAAAATCAGCGAATACAAATTATAATTATTTGTACCAACAAATACAGACATTAAAATTGGTCCAACCATTACTCCAATATTTAAAATTGGATAATAAATGGAAAATGCGTGCATTGTAGAATTTTTATCGTTGATTGAAAAAATCATATGGGTAATTGATAAAGTTGTTAAACCCGTTCCTAATGCAAGGAAAAATAATCCTATAAAGAAAATTATGCTTTGAAAAGTAAAGACATAATTGTCGTAGATTATATTGCTCGGTTGATATAGCGATGCTGCATAAGCTAAAATAAATTGACTCAATATCGTTGAAATAAATCCAATTGCTAATGTATCAGTTTTACTTAAGAATTTATCGGATAAATATCCTATAATGATAGGTAAAAAGTATGTAAATCCATAATAATTAGCAAAAGTTTTTGAAACTAATGGAAATGAAAAGTGAAGAACATAAAGTAAGAATAAAGTAAAAATTGAAGATATTCCAAACTCAATAATTGAAGACGTGAATGCAATCGAAGATATGAAATATGTCCCTTTAAATTTTTTTTCCATAGTTTATATTATAATATAACATATCATTTATAATTTATCAAGTTATATTTTCATATAGCCGACATATAAAGATAATCAACAAAAATGAAGAATTAAAAAAATCAAATTAGATAATTATAAAATATCAAGAAAACTAAAATGATATTTCCCCCCAATATCATAATAGGATTTACTTAAAATAACGACCAATATATTAATAGTTTACTATAAAAAATAGTAAAATAATTAATTATAAAATTAAAATAATAAAAAGAAAATATAAAAAAATAGTTTTAAAATTGTCTAACCTATATGAAACTGGCTATAATACTGACAATAATAATCATTGCCATGATTACAGATATTGAATTAACAAGCGGCTTGTACATATTTTCCGGAAGTTTATAGCTAAGCAATATTTCAAGCATTTTACCTCCATCCAAAGGTTTCATTGGAAGTAAATTGAATGTACCGATTCCTAAATTTAAAATAAACATCCATTGGAATAAATCGGCTAAATTAAATAAAACCCAAGGTAAAGGACCGAAAGCATTATTTTTCAATTCATAATGTTTGGCTGCCTGAATTCCAAAGTAACCTACAGATTCATTATTCGGATTTTTATCCAGCGTCAGCGTATACGAACCCTGATTCGTACCAACAGTTACATTATCTCCAGGCTTGAAATTTCCAACAATATTCATATAGCTGCTCGAATCATTAATTACATGATTATCAATAGACTCTATAACCATTCCCTCTTTTAAATGTTCGCTAGCCGGTGAATCGCCAACTACACGATTAATTTCAATTCCGTTTTCAGAAAAATTGCCTGGAATGGCATAAGATGAAATTACTAGAAATATAATAAAAGAAATAGCTGCAAGTGACATGTTGGCAACGGAACCCGCCGCATAAACTCTAAGCTGTGATAATTTTGAAGATGCCTTAAGTTCATCCTCATCAGGTTCGACAAAAGCACCAGGAATTATTGCAAATAACAATAAACCGATGGATTTGATACTTATTTTTTCAGTAACTGCCAATATACCATGTGAAAATTCATGAACTACCAATACAGTAGCTAAACCTATCAATCCATAACCTAACGGAACATAAATAGATGATCCTGGCATTTCAACACCAGGTATTACCAGTGAAACAGATGGGGTAGTGGTTATAGTCTCAAGTGATGACACTAAAAGCCATGTCATACCAATCATTGCAACAAATGACACCACAATACCAAAATTCATAAAATATTTCCAAAAACGAGGGGATTTGTCAGAAATACGTTTAATAAATCCCCTAAGTCGTTCTGTTCTCCACATTATAATAGGAAAATCAATTTCAAAACCATACTTTGATAATTTATTATTAAATATTAAAGCTACTGCCCAGATTATAAAAAAGGCTATTATATAATAATAAATTCCATTCATTTAAACACCACATTAACTACCAAAGCAGTGAATCGAAAAAGACAACATCAACTGTATCGCCTTTCTGATATCCTTCATCATTTTCATCTATTATGATGTAGCTGTTTGCCTCCACCATTGAACGAATGATACCTGAACCTCTATTCAGGATATGTCTTGCATACTCATCATCAGAAAATGCACGGATAAAATCTGTTCTTCCAAGTTGAGAAGGTATTTTCAATTTAGCTTCCCTTTGAACAATATGAAAGTTGAAATCTCTGCCTTGCATCTTAAATAAGTATTTTCTTGCAAAAATATCAAATTGAGACATAGCTGCGACAGGCTGGCCTGAAAAAGTAAATATCATTTTATCATTGATAATTCCAGCACCAATAGGTTTACCTGGCCTTATTGCTACACCATGGAATAAGATTTCACCTAAATCATCAACAACATCCAGTACAACATCACCTTTACTAATAGCTGTTCCACCAGTTGTCATTATAACATCATACTCTTCACTTGCTTTTAAAACTTCTTCACGAACCTCTTCAAAAGTATCTCCAGCATGAGAAATGCTGACAACAGCGCCCGTATCCTCAATCAATGCTTTAATAGCATATTTATTGGAGTTAATAATTTTTGCTTTATCAATTTCTTCTTTTGTAGGTTCAACTAACTCATTACCAGTAATAATTAACTTAATTTTAGGTTTTTTATAAACTTTAACACTATCATAACCAGCTGAAGCGATTAATCCCATTTCCTGATATCTGATAAAAGTATTTTTAGATAAAATATTTTGGCCTTTTTCAATATCTTCCGCCTTTGGAGAGACATTTTCTCCAGGAGTAAC